>JAJOKA010000044.1 GCA_021206555.1 Candidatus Cloacimonadota bacterium
GCAACGCCCTGATGATTCATATCTGATCCTGGGTAAAGACGCGCCCGGCAAGTCCATAGCTTTTGCTCCAGGTCACAGCTTCATTGCCGGAGTGAGGTTTGCTCCCGGGCAGATGATGCAAGCCATCGATCACAGCAGCGTGGGCCTGGCTTTTATTCCCACTACAGACGATCCCGTGACTGTGAGAATGTATAACTGCAGCAATCCTGAAGAGGAGTTTCTTTGTGACCAATACACCCTGGATAATCCTATTCCCAATGAGTGGAACTTTGTTCCCAGTTACAGTATCCATGTGGAGATGATTCAAGCCTCATATCGTTTTGAGCTTGAGACCGCAGGGGGATTGATGTTGGATAACTCCACCACCCCGATTGATGGGGCGAATGGCATCATGATCGATGGCAATATGAGCGACCTGGATAGTGAATATGGAATCAGCCAAAACTGGAAGCTGAAGCTAAAGATGAAGGAAAACGAGACCATCGTTCCTGTCGTGCGTGATCTGTATCCTGCTCTAAGCACTTACAAAGTGTATCGCAACGGGGAAATGATATCTCAGGAAAGCGAATATGATCAGTATTATCAAGAGCCCGCGAGCAGTGACGAAGTGCGGCAATACTACATTATCGCTTCCTACGATACGGGTGAGGCAGAACCGAGCAACACGGTGACTGTGGAGCCTGTATCAAATCAGGATCAAAATATGGGAGGCCCTCTTCTGACCTTGAGCAACCATCCCAATCCCTTCAATCCGGACACACGGATCAGCTTCAGCCTGCGTGAAGCTGCCCAAGTGAAGCTCCAGATCTTCAACCTGAAAGGGCAGCTGGTGAAAAACATGCTTGAAGGCAATTTGACAGCGGGTAATCACACATTAATCTGGAATGGCAAGGATGACAAAGAACAGACCGTATCTTCAGGCATCTACTTCCTGCGCCTTCATGATGGTAAAAGGACAATAAACAAGAAAATGTGTTTGCAAAAATAGACCTCCAGTACCCCATACAGCACACTCGAGCCCCGATGATTCGGGGCTTTTATTGTTGATACCTTTGAGTCCAGGCTGCCTGACATTTTTTGGGTTTATGCTGCGCTGTTGAGCGAAATCCTCGATCGGCATTTTCTGAGGACAGAAAAACGTCAAAAACCTCAAAACCTCATGTAGATCCTGACGATCACATGGATCAGATTTCTCTCGCAAAGATAAAGGCGCTACGGCGAGCGCCTGTACTATGTGTTTGCGTAAAAAAAGGCGCTACGGCGAGCGCCTGTACAATCTTAGCCAAAATAGCGCAGCAGGATGTATCCCGTGCTAATGATGATGGCCAGCAGTGTGAAGAGGGCACCGATCTTGCTATATTCTTTGAAGGAGATGTGGAAGCCGTTACGGTTGGCGATGCCGATGGCCACGATGTTTGCGCTGGCTCCGATCATGGTTCCGTTTCCGCCCAGGCAGGTTCCCAAAGCGAGGGACCACCAGATGGGGTGCATGGAGTCGGGGTTGTTGATCAGGATGCCCAGGCGTTCCAGAACGGGGATCATCGCGGCAACGAAGGGCACGTTATCGATGATAGCGCTAAAGACTCCGGAGACCCAGAGGATGACCATCGAGGTGGATTTGGGTTCGCCGTGGGTGATATTCATGATTCCGGTGGCGATCATATTGATAAAGCCTGTTTCGACTAAGGATTCCACGATCATAAAGAGCCCCATGAAGAAGAAGATGGTTACCCAATCGATATCATTGGCCAGGATGTGTTCCACCTTTTTCCGGTCTGAAATGACCAGGAGGAAGAGTCCGGCGGTCATGGCGATGGTGGCGGTTTCGATATGCAGGACGCCTTGCAGGGATAGCGCTGCCAGCATCAGGATGAGGACGATTATGCTGATAATCAGCAGCTTACGGTCTTTGATCAGGTTTTTTTCGTTATAGCTCATCAGGCGGGCCCGGCTTTCGTTTGATACTCTCATGCCTTTGTGATAGAGCAGCCAGATCAGTCCCAGGGAGAAGAAGGTGATCATCAGCACGGGTGGGGTGAGATTGACGATGAAATCGATGAAATTGTACTCGGTGGCACTACCGATCAGGATGTTTGGAGGATCACCGATCATGGTGGCAGCGCCACCGCCGTTTGAGGCAATGATCATAGTGATGATGAAGGGGATGGGGCTGATCTTCAGCTCACTGGCGATCAAGAGCACGATCGGGATCAGGATCATAATCGTGGTCACGCTGCCCATAAAGGCCGAGATCACGGTGGTCAAAAGAAACATCAGCAGTATAATGAGGATGGGTTTGCCTTTGGCCATCTTGGCGATTTTGATGGCCAGATACATGAAAACGCCGGTCTGCCGCATCACTGAGATCACCAGCATCATCCCGATGAGGAAGAAGATTACGTTCCAGTCGATGGCGGCAAAGGCTACTTTTTTGGTGAACAATACCGGTCAAAACGATGGCAAAGCCGCCCATCATGGCAGCCAGCATCTTATTGATCCATTCTGTGATGATGAGCAGGTATGTTACGCCAAAGATGGCGAGAGCGAGAAGCATGAGTGTCATTTATCAGGCCTTGATTACTTTGCGGAAGATATCGCTGGCGGTAACTACCCCCACCAGCTTGTGGGAACTGTCAACAACGGAATAAAAGCGTTTGTGGTGTTGAATCATCTCAAATACAGCCTCGGGGATGGAGGTGTCCGGGCTCAAAAAGTCCTCGTCACGGCTCATGATTTCGCCCACAGTCAGCAAATCCTCCTGCTCAAAGAGCTTTTCCAAAGGCTCGTATGACCGCAGAAAACTCACATTGTCCAACATCATCAAAAAATCAGGAACGCCTACCTTGAGGAGGCGAAGGATATTCACCTCCCCCAGATAGCGATTATTGCTGTCCACCACGGGGATGAAGGAGATATTCCTGGAACACAGGATGCTCTCCAATTCCGTCAGTTTGGCCTCAGACGAGATGGTGATCGGCTCTGAGACCATGATGTCCGCGATGGTTACTTCTTTTTGATCTGAATCTCCAGCTTGCGTAAACGCTGAACCACGGCATAGCCATCCCGCAATTCGGCCAAATTCACGCATGATGCCAATGTCCTTGGAAAGCCTGAGCAATGCCGCCACCAGGTTCAAATAGATATTTGATGAACTCCTGTCGGTGATCACCAAACATACGAGATGAACCTTTGTGCCTTCATAATCCAGGGGATTCTGCAAAAAAGCCATGCCCACCACCGTGTCCCGGAAACCTTCCATGCGGATGTGGGGAATGGAAATCCCGGTGGGATAGGCAGTGCTGCTCTCGGCATCACGCTCCAGGATTAAAGATACCAAGCCCTCACCACAGATCGGTAACCTGCGGTGATGACAGATCTTATCCACTAATAAGCGGTAAACCTGCTCTTTGCTGAGAATCCTGCTCTCATGCAAGATACTCTTGGCATCCAGGAGATCAGATAACAACATGCTATGCCTCTATCTGCGCTTTTTACTACGACAAGTGGCGATCGGTAACAGCATCTCTTCCATCGATACCCCGCCATGCTGGAAAGTGCCATTGTATTGGCGCTGATATTGGTGATATGAGTTCGGATAGACGAAGTAATAATCATACCTTGGCAAAGATGAAGTTATCCACGATGCTCTTTGACGGCAAGCCATAATCCGCCGGCTTCTTCACGAAGAGGGCGTGACGGTCATTTGCAGTGAGGTTCTTGCCCTCTTTGTAGCGCACGGTAACGCTGGTATCCCGATCTCCAATCACCTGCGTGGCACGATTTACCTTGATCGAGCCGTGATCGGTGGAAATCACCACGATGGCATCCTGCTTGGCAATCAGCTTCAAAGCCTCATAGAGACTGGAATGCAGGAACCAATGCTTGGTGAAAGCGCGCAGGCCTTCTTCATGCGGGATGGTCTCCTGTAAGATCTGATCCCGAGAACGATGGTGCGCCAGAAGGTCCAGGAAGTTATAGACCAGGACGATCAGGTTTTCCTTGTTCCAGGTGTCGATCTTGCGGATTACGAAGTTGCCTTCTTCCATGTTGAAAATCTTCACATACTTGGAAGTGGGGTCAAGGCTGTAGCCCAGCTCGCCGATGTGCTTATCCAAAAGCTGATGTTCATTGCGGTTGCGGCTGTTATCCATCTCGCCAGAGGTTACCCAGTATTCAGGGAAACGCTTAGCGATATCAATGGGTAAAAGCCCGCTGAAGATGGAATTGCGTGAGTATGGCGTAGCGGTGGGTAAGATCGAATAATACAGATCCAGCTGTTCCTCGAAGAGCTCCTGGATGTAAGGCTGAATGGCCAGATATTGATCCAGACGCATGCAATCGATGATGATGAAATAGATCGGCACATTCTCCTCAAAATGAGGGGCTATATACTGCGAGATGATGTCAAAGCTAAGGTTGGGACGCTCATCCGTCTTCAGCCAATCCTTGTAATTGCGCTCCACGTAGTTCGTAAATTCGGTATTGCAGTTACGTTTTTCCAGGAAGTGGGTCTGACGCAGGCCTTCATCATTCACTTCGTCAATGCGTAATTCCCACTTTGCCATCTCGCGATAAATCTCGCCCCATTCATCCCAGTCGGGACTGGAAAAGAGACGTTGATTGAGCTGCGCGATGTAGCGGGTGTATTGCTGACCGATCTCATTGGCTTTGATCTCATCGGCCTGAAAGATCTTCTTGATGGCCATGATGATCTGCGAGGGATTGATCGGCTTGATCAGATAATCTGAGATCTGCGAAGCTATGGCCTTGTTCATCAAGCCTTCTTCTTCGCTCTTGGTGACCATGATGATGGGGATGGCGCTGTTGATGCGTTTGATCTCTTGCAGAGTGGTGAGGCCGTCCAAACCAGGCATCATCTCGTCCATGATTACCAGGTCATATTTGGTATCCACCACCTTTTCGATGGCGTCTTCTCCGTTATTGCATGTATCTACACTATAGTTTCGTTCTTCCAGGAAGAGGATGAATGGCTTCAAAAGGTCTATTTCGTCATCCACCCATAAGATTTTCATAAGCTTCATGGCTTTTCCTCCATTTGTGTTTCCAGCTCAAAAGCCCGTTGCCGCTCTTTTACGATCTTTTTGACTTCATCCAGATCGGCATCTTGGAAAAACAGAGCCAGCTTGAAATTAAGCTCCGCCTTCGGGCAGTTGAACCACGTGATCATTTTTTCCAGGTATTGGTCGATAAATACTTTCTTGAGGTCAGTCTCTTCAGCTTTTTCTTGCTTCTTAATCTCCTTGATTTCACTGCGTAGTTCATTGGTTGGGGTCTCCACGGCTTTCTTGATCCATTCGTCGCGTTCATTCCAGTTTGCCTTTTGCACAAAGGGTTTGATCAATTGCAGCCGTTCGAAACCGATCTCTTTGACGCTCACGTCGTCTATATCCATCTCTTCAATGAAGAGTTCAAAGGTCTGAGCCAGTTTGCCGGCTAAGGTGCCGGAGAGCTGATATTCGGCTTCCACAAAGTCTTTGAAGCTTTCATAGCCCTTGAAACGGAAGAGCTTGCTGCGTTTGATCTCGCTCAAAAGCTCGCCTAAGGCCACAAAGTTCTCTTCCAGTTGTTCTTTCAAATTGGCTATGGCGTTAAATTTCTCGTCGGGGCTCATGCTTTCGTTTCTGTCTTTCATATTCTGAATATCCTTATTTAACTAATTGGGAAATATATATGTTCCGGGGCAGGGAACCTGCCCTCACGCACTTCAGAGCAATACTCGTTGATTGCCTGAGGAATGCTGCGGTTCAGATCGGCATACTTCTTCACGAACTTCGCTTGCATGGCGCTGTAGCCCAGCATATCGTGATAGACCAGTACCTGGCCATCGCAATATCTGCCGGCACCAATGCCGATAGTGGGGATTGAGAGCATCTCGCTGATCTTCTTGCCCAGTAGTTCCGGAATGCCTTCCAGAACGAGCATAAAGGCTCCTGCTTCTTCGATGGCAGATGCTTGCAGCAATATCTCTTCGTGAGCGATGTCGCTCTTGCCCTGTACTTTATAGCCCCCAAACCGCATTACAGATTGGGGAGTGAGCCCCAGATGGGCGCAGACCGGGATCTCGATATCCACGATCTCACGGATGGCTTGGACGCGGGAAAATGACCCGCCTTCCAGCTTGACCGCCGTTTGCCGCTCCGTCGATGATCAGACGGGCGGCGTTGGCTTTGGTCTCGTTTAATGATAGGTGGTAGGACATAAAAGGTAGATCCGTGATGATAAACTTGTTTGGGGCTGCGCGTCTGACCGCTGCGGAGTGGGACACCATGTCTTCCATAGTCACTTTCAGAGTGCTGTCGTAGCCCAGGACGACCATGCCCAGGCTGTCTCCCACCAGGATCAAATCTATCTCACTATTGGCCACAGCCATACCGCTTGCGTAGTCATAGGCAGTGATCATCGTGATCTTCTGTTCTTTTTGTTTCATAAGCGCGAATCCATCAGGACTCATCGGCTTATTCACGGGTGTTTTCATTATCTCTTCCTTCACCTTCTGATGTCTCTATTTCGCTGCTTACCCGGCTGTCGTCCTCAGCGCTGAGGTTGTCTCTCGCGTAAGCTCCGCGGTTAATATACATATCATATATTACTTTGCCATTGGCATACCAGCCCAGGAAACGCCCGTGTAAAGCACCATCAACATAGCTCGCGCTCATCTGTGGGGTGCCATCGGGATACCAGAGGTAGCCGGGGCCGTGTTGCAAACCATTTCTATACTGTGCGGCGCGTAAGAGCTGACCTTCAGGATAGCGCTCAAAAGCCCATCCCGTAAAGGGTTCGCCTTTGTGCTTCATGATATCTTGCTCAATATTCAGCTCGGTCATGATCACCGCGTATTCGGGCAGCCTCCACACTTTCAGGGCCTTAAAATCTTCTCCCATGGTCTGAGCGGGAAGCATGCCGGGCAGCATTGTGAAGATGAAAACGAGGAGCCAAACTCCGATAGAAACGCACACAGGGCAGAGCACAGCACTGTGCCTGCGCCTTGATATATACATATTGAGACACATTTTTTACCTCCAAAGTACAAGTCAACCTTTTTCTTTGGTCGCATTGCCGTTGATAGCATAATGAATACAAGATAATGCATTTACCCTATTGCACAAGGGGAGTTGTTCTTAACTATTCTCTCGGAAAAGAAAGATTTGCCTTGTGCCGAAGGTTCATTAGATTGTTTTTATGCAAAACACAAAACATGGAGGAGAATATGCCTATTCTCGATGATAAAGTATTGGGCGAAGTGAAGAAAGCCCTCGAACACATGAAACAACCCGTGACCCTGAAACTCTTTACTCAGGCCTTTGAGTGCGGCTATTGCAAGGACACTCACCAGCTTTTGGAAGAACTCATCACCACCAATCCTCTTTTGAAGCTGGAAGTGCATCAGTTTGAAAGCGACGAAGAGGCTGTGAAAAGCCTTGGTATCGACAAGATTCCAGCCATCGCCGTGCTTGGTGCAAAGGACTATGGCATCCGTTTCTACGGAATTCCTGCCGGATATGAGTTTTCCTCACTGCTCTCGGCTATTTTGATGGTCTCCACCGGCCTGCACAAGATCTCTGATCAAGGCAAAAAGTTCCTTGCGGAGCTGAAGAAGCCCGTGCATCTGCAAGTATTTGTTACGCCCACCTGTCCCTACTGCCCTCAGGCCGTGATCCTGGCGCATCAGATGGCTTTTTTATAGCGATATGGTGAAGGCGGACATGGTGGAGATCTCCGAGTTCCCGCATTTGGCGCAAAAGTATTCCGTACAAGGAGTTCCGCGCACCACGATCAACGAAAAGTGGTACCAGGAAGGTGCCGCTCCGGAAGCCATGATCATCGCCAAAATCAAGGAAGCCCTGTAAGATGTTTGATTTTAACGTAAGCCTGTCAAGCGCTGTGGATAGCAGTGAGGTCTTTGACCTGATCATCATTGGCGGAGGGCCTGCCGGCCTCTCCGCCGGCCTTTATGCCGCGCGTTACAAGCTAAAAACCCTGATGATCGAAAAAGCTGCTGTGGCCGGAGGACAACTCACAGCCACCGAATGGGTGGAGAACTATCCCGGCTTTCCGGAGCCCGTGCTGGGTGCCAAACTGGCCAAAGATATGGAGGCTCAAGCCCGCTTTTTCGGTCTGGAAATCGTCAATGAGGATGTCACATCCGTCAAGCTGGAAGGCGAGATCAAGGAAATCCAAACACCCCATAGCATCTGGAAGGCCAAAACGGTCTTGATCGCCACCGGTTCTTCGCCAAAACTGCTCAATGTGCCAGGAGAAAAAGAGTTTTCGGGACACGGCGTGTCCTACTGCGCCACTTGTGACGGACCCTTTTATCCGGACAAGACCGTGGCAGTGGTAGGCGGTGGCAACTCTGCTTTTGAAGAATCTCTCTTTATTGCCAAATACGCGGCAAAGATCCACATCATCCATCGCAGAGATAGCTTTAAAGCAGACCCCATCCTCATTGAACGGGTGAAGAATGAACCAAAGATCGAGATCATCACCGATACTGCTGTGACCGAGATCGCCTTCACAGATGAGGAGCGCAAGCTGAAACTGAAGAATCTAAAGACGGAAGCAGAGAGCGAACTCAAGGTGGATGGCATCTTCATCTTCATCGGCGCGAATCCCAATACGGCTCTCTTCAAAGATCAATTGGAGCTGGAAGAAGGCTATATCGTCACCGATCGTGAGCATCACACATCCCTCGAAGGAGTGTGGGCAGCTGGGGACGTTCAGGCCAAGTCCTTACGCCAGGTTGCCACTGCGGTTGGCGATGGTGCATTAGCCGCGTACAAGATTCATAAGTATCTGGACAATAAGTAAGATGCCGGAATTGCCTGAAGTACAGACCGTTATAGACGGACTTTCCCTCGCCCTGAAAGATCGTGAGATCATAGGCCTGGAGGGGCTACTATCCGGGAACCCTGATCGTCGATCCGCATTTGCCTGAAGGTGGATTCCCTGCAAAAATTGCTGCAAGCAGTGCGCCGTGGGAAATACATGATTCTCCATCTGGATAGCGGGATTAGCCTGATCATTCATCTCAGGATGACCGGAAAGCTGGTTTATGAAGCCCATCCGGAGGATATCCACAAGCATGAACGTGCCCGCATCCTGCTGGGTGCTGGCGATGCCATCCGCTTTGTCGACCCTCGCACTTTTGGCAAAATCACGCTGCTTGATACCGAAAACCTGGCTTGCTTCATCCCCAAATTGGGGCCGGAACCACTATCAGTGGAATATAACGCGAGTTATCTCTATTCTGCCATCCATCACCGCTCCGCGCCCATCAAGAATCTGCTCTTGGATCAAGCGCTGGTGGCCGGATTGGGCAATATCTACGTGTGCGAGTTGCTCTTTCGCGCCAGGATCGAACCCCAAAGACCGGGAGCTAAGATCAGCAAAAAGAAGCAGCGCTGATCGTGAAGCACACCCAGGACGTACTGACAGAAGCCATCGCGGTGGGAGGAACCAGCATCTCGGAACTTTCGCCGCATCGATGATAAAACCGGAGAGTTCCAAAACTTCCTCAGAGTGTATCAGAAGAAGGAATGCCCTTTGGGTCATGCCTTGGCCAATGTGCGGCTGGGCGGACGCTCCAGCTTCTATTGCCCTCTGTGTCAAAAATAAAGTAGCAGCGTCTTCCAGACGCTTGAATGTAGAAACGTCATCCTGACGTTTATCTGCGACAAGATGTCGCCTCTACGGTGTGGCGCTTTCAAACGCGCCATGAATGTAGGGGCGCTCGCCGTAGCGCCCTTTCGTAAGGTAGCTGTCCGAAGCCACGAGAATTTAGGCGGTACCGCGACCGCCTGTACAGCAGAAGCGCTCGCCGTAGCTTGAGTCCAAGGGTGGTCTCTTTGGAGTTAATGCCGCTTGAAATGCTCACACATGCCGATGAATCTTTACGCTACAGCTCAGTTCAGAGTAGCCATCGATCTTCGGGCGGCATTGACTTCAAACAGCGGGAATGGAGGGAGTGAAGGGTGAAGGGTGAACAGAGAAGGCATGCTTGCTGCTTGAACTCCTCCGCTTCGCTACGAAGTCCAAGGGTGAAAGCCGTTCTCGCTGCTCGAGCAATGGCATCCGCAGCCCTCTCGTCTCTCCTCCGCCTCCTATCGTCCTCCTGAGGGGTTCTTGAGCCCGGCTCAGGAACTATTCAAGAGGCTCTCAAGTGCTTGTCAGGCTACAAGACTGCTACTCCATATGATCCATTCACCCGGCTCCCCAGTACTGCTTTCCTGTTTAGCTTGAGTTTAGCCCATGATCCTCTCGTGCCATGAGAATATGATGAGATAAACAAAGCGTAAATCAAAGAGGAGCAAAAGAGTTTATCGGCAAAAAGGTTGGATGGTTCTCAGCCTGTTCCAATAAAATTTCTTCGATAATGAGTAAAATCTCACTTTCTGATTGACAGAATACCCCTAAGCTTATTATATTGTCCTCAATGAAAGTGAAGGATTTTTGCTATGTTTGAGAGAATTCTGAAGCAGCAGATGATGAACCGGGTGCTTTATGCCCTGGTTCCGCTACTGCTCTTCTCCATATATCTGTTTGGATTGCGGATACTTGCGGTGGTCGCGGTTGCTAATCTTGCGGCCTATTTCACCGAGTATCTTTTTGTATCCAAAAAGAAAGGTGGCAAGGTGTCCATGGCCGCGTTTGTAACTGCGTCTTTGGTATCATTGAGCTTGCCGCCCACGATTCCGCTATGGATTTCTGCGGTATCGGCAATAGTATCCATCGCTTTCGGCAAGATGGTTTTTGGTGGATTTGGCACCAACGTCTTCAATCCGGCCATTTTGGGTCGCACTTTCGTGTATATCTCATTTCCGAATCAGATGACGATCTCCTGGCTCAAACCTTTATGCCACAGGACTTTCCCGGTGGCTTTGCGCGTTGGGCAGCTCCGGCAGGTATGCAGACCGGAGCCACTATCCTCAATACCTATCGCAGCAGCGGTGAAGTGCTTTACAGCTTTAGTGATGCCTTTATGGGCTTTGTTTCAGGCTCCGCGGGCGAGACGTCAGCAATCCTGATCCTACTGGCCGGCATCTACCTCATTATTACCAAGACGGCTAAGTGGCAATCCATGCTGGGTACCGCGCTCTCGCTTCTGCTCTTCAGTTTCATATTCTACCCGACAGTCAACCCGCTTTACTTCTTAGTGAGCGGTGGAGCTATGTTTGGCATAGTATATATGGTTACGGACCCCATCTCCAGTCCCAAAGGGAAAGTGGCGATCTGGATCTATGGCCTTTTTAATCGGTTTTCTCACGGTGTTCATCCGCAGGTATTCGCTATTTGCGGAAGGCTTTATGTTTGCTTTGTTACTCACCAATGCCTTCATGCCTTTGCTTGAGTATGGCCTGGAAAAGGTGGGCGTCAAATGAAGGATAGCTTCCTCTTCCCCATCGTGTTTATGCTGATCATGGTCGTGATCTTTGTGGGGATTTTGGCCGTGATGTATCGCCTCAGCGAAGAGAAGATCGCGGCTTATCAACAGGATGTTTTCCAGCGTCAAGTCCTGGCTCTGATGGTCGGGAAGATTGCCGAAGCTACAAACGAAGATGTATCCGCAATCCTGGATGCTATCCTCGAAAGCTACGAGCTGTATGTCAAAGCTGTGAACACCGAAGGGCTTGAGCGCCAGACCTTTATCGCCCAGGTGGCAGATAGTACCGTGGCCTACTGCTTTGAGATCAAAGGTAAAGGGCTGTGGGGCAGCATGAAAGCATTGGTTTCCACCACCACGGATTTTCGCACGATAGTGGATTTTGCCATTGTGGAGCAAATGGAAACTCCGGGTTTGGGCGCGCGCATCGAAGAAGACTGGTTCCTGGCTCAGTTCCGCGATCGCCTCTTTGTGCAAAGTCCTGATGCCGAAGATATTACATCAAGCTATGAGTTCATAGCCGAGACTCAGGTGCCCGAGCGTGAAGATCAATTGAAACGAGTGACCGGAGCCACCATTACTTCTGATTCCGTGGTCAAGATGCTGCGCAATGAGTTTAACCACATCTATAGATATATGCAGGATTATAGATCATGAAATTGAAAGATATCTTCATCACCAGCGCTTTTACAGAAAACTCTGTCTGGCGTCAGATCTTGGGTATTTGTTCCGCGCTGGCAGTTACGAACCTGATGAAAAATAGCCTGATCATGGGCCTGGGCGTGATCTTCACCCTGGCTTTTGCCAATCTCACGATATCTTTTATCCGCAATTGGACTCCTCGCAGCGTGCGCATGATGGTGCAAACTCTTGTTATTGCTTCCTATGTGATCATCGTGGACATCTTTCTCAAGGCCAATATGCCCGAAATCAGCAAACAACTGGGGCCTTATGTGGGCCTGATCATCACCAATTGCATCCTGATGGGGCGCGCAGAAGCTTTTGCCTCACAAAACAAACCCCTGGATTCCTTCATCGATGGCATCGGTGCCGGCGTGGGCTACACCTTGGTCTTGCTGGTGATATCCTTTATCCGGGAGCTCTTTGGCTTTGGCTCGATCTTTGGCATCCAGGTCATGGGAGATTGGTGGACACCCTGGAGCATCATGGTGATGGCACCCAGTGCTTTCTTCATCCTGGCCATGCTCATCTGGCATATCAACACACGTTTTTATAAGGCGAAAGTATAATGGATATCAGCGCGTTTGTTCTGTTTTGGGCCGCAATCTTCACCAGCAATATCTTGCTGACGAACTTTCTGGGCATGTGCTCGTATCTCTCGGTCTCCAAAGAGATCGAATCCTCCTTTGGCCTTGGCGTAGCCGTAATCTTCGTACTCACGGCTACTTCGGCTTTGAACTGGCTCGTTTATCACTACATTCTGGTTCCCTTTGATATCGTGTATCTGCAATTCATCGTATTTATCATTGTGATCGCGGCCTTTGTGCAATTCCTGGAGCTCTTGATCGAACGCTATGCTCCTGCGCTGTATTATACTTTGGGCATCTTCCTGCCTCTCATCACAGTGAATTGCGCGATCCTGGGCGTGAGCCTGTTTATGATCATTCGTTCCTACAACTTCATCCAGTCCATCGCCTATGGCGCGGGCAGCGGTATCGGCTGGCTCCTGGCCATCCTGATGCTGGCCGGGATCAGGCGTAAACTGAAAGAGAAGATGGTGCCCATCGGATTACACGGTGCCGGCATTTCACTGATAATCACCGGAATCATGGCCATGGGCTTTATTGGTTTCTCGGGCATAGTGCAGATCCAGTAAGGGCGGGATGATGTTGCAAAGAATAGTATCTGACATCGCCCTGATGAGTGTGATCGGCACGCTTTTTGGCCCTGATCATGGTCATCGCGCAAAGATGGCTGAGCAACTATGGTGAAGTCAAGCTGGACATCAATGGCAAAAGAGAGCTGACTGTCACAGGTGGTAGCACTCTGCTGAACACCTTGAGCGACAAACAGATATTTATTCCTTCGGCCTGTGGTGGACGTGGTTCCTGCGGTGCCTGCAAATGCAGAGTGGATAACGGAGGTGGCCCGCTGTTGCCTACGGAACGACCGCTTCTGACCAAGGCTGAGATCGAATCAAACCTTAGGCTGGCCTGCCAGGTGAAAGTGAAAAGCGATATCAAGATCAATATCCCCGAGAGCATCTTTAACATCCGTCGCTTTAACAGCGTGATCGATGAGATCATTGATTACACATACGACATCAAGGGAGTGACCTTCAAACTCCTGGATGGCCAGACTATTGACTTTAAAGCCGGACAGTATGTCCAGTTGGAAAGCCAGCCTTATGCCAAAATCAAACAGAAAGTGATCCGGGCTTACTCGATATCATCAAAACCGGAACTTAAGGATCGGATCCAACTCATCATCGCCTGGTGCCGGAAGGAATCTGCACGACCTGGGTGCATAATCATCTCAAAGTGGGAGACAAGGTAAACTTCACCGGGCCCTATGGAGACTTTTTCCTAAGGGATACAGAAGCCGACATCCTGTTTGTGGCAGGCGGCTCCGGTAAGGCTCCCATCAAATCCATCTTAGAACATTTAAAGGAGGTAGGAACAAATAGAAAAATGACTTATTTCTTCGGAGCTCGCAGCTTGAAAGACCTGTATCTGACTGAAGAGATGCAAGCCTTCGAACAAGTATTTGAGCAATTTGAGTATGTGCCGGTACTCTCCAATCCAGGCGCTGAGGACAATTGGAAAGGAAAAACCGGATTCGTAATGCCATATTTCAAAGAGGTGATTCGTGATCCCAAAAACACCGAAGCTTACCTTTGCGGTAGCCCCGGAATGATCGCGGCGGTCACTAAATCCCTAAAAGAATATGGCATAGATGAGGAAAAAATCTACTATGACAGTTTTGGGTGATAACATGAAAAGAACTCCAAATGAAACCAAGATTCAAGCCAGAATGCAACCGGGGTAATTACCTATGGTGGCTTTTTGGGTACCGACAAACGCAGCTACCCGCAAATCGTTGCTGACGATGAGAAGACGCTGGAAGCTCTGGGGAAGACAGCTGAAGAAATCGCTGATCGCCTTGAATTCTTCCAACAAAAAAAGCTTTGACTCCTATGAGACGAGCACGGTGATCGATAACTTATGGGAAGTGGAAACCGAAGTGGTGAGAGGATATCTGCCCTGTCCCTTTATGCATCAGGGGATGTATCGCAAGAGCTATACCACAGTCACCAATACCAAAAGCAAGAAAAGCTTCACGTTCTCCGCGCTCAATATCCATCTCATCCGGGTTCACCATTTCTTTGAAGGTAAGAACTCCCACTTCCGCCTGGATCCTACAGAACTGGCAAAAGAACTCTTTTGAGAAAATAATCATTGACGGAAGCCGCCCTTCGGCAAACTTGGTATTCTGATTAAATTCAAGATAGTTTAAAGAATACAAGGAGTTCCAAATGCCGAAGACTAATCGTGGTAAAGAAGTCAAGAAAATGCCGAATGCCGGCCGTGGGGAATGCCCCATTTGCCATCGCACCGGTGTGAAAGTGATCTATGAAGTGAAAGCAGGAGAAAAGACCATAAAGGTTTGCAAGACATGCAAAGGTCTTCCCGCTGAAAAGCTCACTGCATAAAATCCCACTATCTTACGCGGGAGAGCTTGGCTCTCCCTTTCTTTTTGGTAGATGAAAGCGATCAAAGAGCTGGGACAGCATTTTCTCACCGATATCAGCATCGCTGAGGCAATCGTCGATTTGGCGGAGATCCGAGCCCGGGGAACCCGGTCTGGGAGATAGGTCCGGGTATGGTATCCTGACTAAAGCGCTGGTGGCTAAAGGCGCGCAAAGTTACCGCGTTTGAGCTTGACCGACGCATGGCGGAGCTTTTGCAGGACAGATTTGGCGAAGGCTTCCGGTTGGTGCTGCAAGACATCCTGAAAGTTAACTGGGGCTTTTGAGCTTAGCCAGCATCAAAAGCCAGATCAAGCTGGTGGCCACA
>JAJOKA010000128.1 GCA_021206555.1 Candidatus Cloacimonadota bacterium
ATACAATAATCTACAAGCGTGGTGTCCGCGAACAGCGCGAAAGCGTTGGTTCAAATCCGCAGCTGAGCGCACATTGCTGAGCTCGATATCATATTTAACGATCCATTTGCTGTTTCGAGGAAGTGCCGGAGCAGCCAAACATCCCGATCAGGATGATAACCACTGCAATCAAAGCAAGACTCTTTTTCATCTTAACTCCTATAGTTTCTTTGATACTTATTATAATCTAGCTCATTTAATCAGTCTGGCAAAGCCAAAGGGGAAGATCAGAACATGGCTTGCACCAATTCTTCGAGGGCCACGTCTCCCAAGTATGAGCCAAAGTCCATATCAATCAGAGTATTTCTGACGCATTCCTCGCTATGCGCCACACCGCTAAACGCACGCTCCAGCTCTCTGATATCACGTCCGGAGAAGAAATCGCCGAAGATCCTCAGATTGGTGATGATGCCATTGGAGACATCCAGATAGAGCTCGATGGTGCCGCCTTTACCGCGGATGGCATTGGCCAGATTGTATTGCGGGCTTTTGCCATAGTTCCAATCCCAACAGGCGTATTTACTGTCCACCAGGGCTTGGATGGCGATGGTGTCCTCAGGACTGAGGAAGTAGTCCTTACTATCCGGATACAGGCTATGCACCTGATTGCGGACAAGGGGGATAAAGTCACTTAAACTCATTGGCTGGGACAGGTGATCGATCACATTAGTCACTCTGGCCCGCACCGACTTCACGGCTTTGCGTTAAACTTGATGGGGTTTACCTTCAGGGCATTAGCGAGGGATTCCACATGGGATGAAAAGAGGATGGTGCCATGCTGGATCGTCTTGCCGCCTTGCACCATTTTGGCGTTGCCTGAAAACTTCAAGCCCTTGATGGTGAGGTCATTGCGTCCTTCCAGAAGGGCGGGGACGCCGAGCTCGTTCAAAGCCTTGAGCACGGGAGCCGTGTATTTGGCAAAACCACGGGCATCCTCATCTTCACTATTCAGGATGAAACTGAAATTGAGGTTGCCCAGGTCGTGAAACACCGTTCCACCACCGGTGAGTCTGCGCACCACGGGGATTTTGTGCTCCTGTACCCAGGGATAGTTGATCTCGGCAATGGTGTTTTGAAAGCGCCCCACGATGATGCAGGGCTCATTGATATAGAGCAGGAAGCAATCCTCATCGAAGTTCTTCAGGATATACTCCTCCAAGGCGATATTGAAGGGCGCGTGATTCGACGGGCTGAATATGTTTAACACTCTCTAATCCTTATCGATGGCCGCAAGTTCCTGCTTCACAAAATCCACCAGTTCGCGGATGTGTTTGGCACTGAAATCAAAGTCGATCCCGGCCACTTTATAGAGCTCATTCACCGGTTTGCTGTAGCCCAGGCTCAGGAATTCCTGATACTGTTCAAGCGCTTTGGCTTTGTTCTCACGGTAGTTTTTGTAGATGCTCAGCGCGCCCAATTGCGCCATGCCATATTCGATGTAATAAAACGGCACTTCATAGATGTGCAGTTGCATCTTCCAGGCGTGAGGACGCCAGAGCTCCAGGCCGGTAAAATCCACGATCGAACGGAAGGGATCCGAGATCTTCAGATATGCTTCACCCCGTTCTTTGGCAGTCTGTTGCGGATTCAGATATACCCAGTGTTGAAAGGCATCCACCGTCATGCACCAGGGCAAAAAGCTCAGCGTTCCTTCCAGTTGCTCGCGTTTGGCCTTCTTCAGGTCGATCGGATCGGGATAGTAGATATCCCAATAGTCCATGCTGAGCAATTCCATCGTCATTGAGGCCAATTCCGCCACTTCCGATGGCGTTTCAAGGTAGGGGAAGTATTTGATGTCTTTGGTGGCCGCGCTGTGCATGGCATGCCCGGATTCGTGGATCAGGGTCACCACATCGCGTTGCAGCTTCACATGATTCATAAAGATGAAGCTGCTGGCCAGGGCGTTGATGCCTGTGTTGTAACCTCCTGGAGCCTTGCCTTTGCGGTTTTCCAGATCCAGCATCCCGCTGTTGTTCATCATCGCCAGTTGCATGGCATAAGGTGGATGCACTTTGTCCAGCACGTCAATGGCTTTGTGGATGAACTCATCCGTGGTCTCAAAGGGTTTAAGGTTTCGCCCATCCAGATCAACTTGCGTATCCCAGGGGCGCAATGAGGATAGATTCAGGCTTTGACGGCGCTGCTCATCCAGTTCTTTGACAAAAGGCATCAGTTCCAGTTCCACAGCTCTATGGAACTCATAGATGTCTTCCGGAGTGTAGGAGAATCTACCCATTTCCTGATGCTTGAAGTCCCGATAATTGGCAAAGCCGGCATTGAGGGCGATTTTGTGACGGATCTTGAGCAGATCATCATAGAGCTGATCCAGTTCAGGAGCCTGATCCAGATAGAGCTGATAGCGCGCCCGGTAAGCCGCTTCGCGTTTTTCACGGTCAGCATCTTTCAAAAAGACGCCAAGCTGAGCCGGTGTGCGCTGTTCGCCTTCAAACATCACGCTCATTTTGCTCACGATGGAGCCATAACGATTGGCCAGCTCGCTTTCTTCGATCATCAGTGGGATATTGGCTTCACGGAACAGCGCGATGGCGTTCTCAAAGCTCTGTTTCAGATGGCCGAACTCATGATCATCGAGGTCTTTGCAACACTCGCTCTCCATGATCTTCTTGCGATAGGCAAATTGCATATCTTCCACGGCGGCATAGACATTGGCATAATACTCGTTGTAGGCGGTCTCAAGCTCGGGATCATCCGCGTGCTGTGTCATTCGCACATAGCACCAGGTAAAGCTCGTCTGCCAAGGCTTTGTTCAGATCAGACCATGCTGCCAGGCTCTGTTTCAAATCCATTCGCAGAAGCGGCCTTGCGAGCCAGGAGCTCTTCAAAAAAGCCCTTTACCGCGTCAGCTGAACTGACCTCAAAGTTATCGGGCAAGTGGGTGAATGCCAGTTTCTCGAGTTTTTGATCAGTGTAATACATTGTTTTACCTTTTCTTGATTCTTCTTAGTTTCATGAGCTTGACTAAAAGCAGGCTAACCACAGCGAAGATGGCCAATATCTCTTTCACGGAAACCACCGGATGAAACTTGACCTTGTCTCCTTTGATGGTGTAGATGCCCACTGGATCGGTCTTGATGCTGCCGCCTCCGCCACCTCCAAAATCCGGGTTCTTGGTTTCTGCTTTGCTGCCATCGGCTTCAGTGTCAGGACTCTCGGGGCTATCGTCAAGTGCAGCATCAATAGCTTTCTTGCTCTTTATCTTGATCTTTGGGGCGCTGGATCCACCCCCGCCACCAAACGCGAAACTAACTCTGGCTACAGGGATAATGGCAGTATCACCAATCTTTGAGGGAGTGCCAAATGAGAATTCTACTCCGGCACCACTGTGAATGAGACCTTTTAGCTGCGAAAATACCTTGTTGATATCCATCATTTTCTCCTTGTTCAGGCTTTGGGGTGAAGCCCCGCTTTTTTTTTTCTACAAAACCCTATTTTACCCATACTCAGAGATGGAAATTATCTGTCAAGTGCAAATGTGATTTCGGGCGTGGGGAGGGGTGAGGTCTGAGGGATGAGGGATGAGGGATGAGGTGTGAGGGATGAGGTGTGAGGTGTGAGGTGTGAGGTGAGTGTTTCCCAATGTCACGCGTGGGATAGGATTCGACACGTCTCGTGTCGAAACGGAAGGAAGTTCCGCGAAAGTCAGCGACTTTGTCGCTTGTGCAGACGAGACGTCTGCAATCCTATCTCCTCTATTCATGGTCGGTGGTGATAGCTGGCACTCTATCAAGCAAAGCAAGAAGGGGATACCGCGTTTGGCATCCCCTTTATGGTATTTGGTGTCTGTTGATTATCTATTCACTTAGTTTCTTATATTGCTCATAACGCTCTTTGAAGAAGAGGGTAGAGCATTTCTCGAATTGCTCTGCGCGTTCCTGGAAGATATTGTGCAAGCCGCTGTAGCGTTTCTCGGTTTTCAGGAAATCCGCGATGCTCATGGTGGGTTCTTTGCTATCCAGGATCAGCGGGTTTTTACCTTCCAGACGGCGTCTGGGGTCGTAGCGGTACATCAGCCAGTATCCTGCTTCCACTGCGGCTTTTTCGTGCTTTTGTGCCATGGACATATCGATGCCGTGGTTGATGCAGGGCGCATAGGCAATGATGATGGCCGGGCCGGGATATTCCTCGGCTTCTTTGATGGCTTGCAGGGCCTGATTCTTATTGGCACCCATAGCGATTGAGGCCACATAGACATAGCCATAGTTCATCATCATCATACCCAGGTCTTTCTTATTGGTAGCTTTACCGGCTTCGGCAAAGCGGGCAATGGAGCCCATGGGAGTGGATTTTGAGGCTTGACCACCGGTATTGGAATACACTTCTGTATCAAGCACAAAGACCTTGATATTCTGGTTTGAGGCCATCACATGGTCGAGACCGCCATAACCGATGTCATAGGCCCAACCGTCGCCACCGATTGCCCAGATGGATTTCTGAATGAAGTAATCCTTCAGTTCGTCCACTCTGCGCAGCAGCCTGGCACAGCCTTCACAGGCCTTTTCGATGGCTGCAGGAAGCAGAGCATTGATCTTTGCCGCGTTATCTTTGGCTTCCGCGCTCACGCTATCCCAATTGGCCAGGCTATAAGCCAGAGCTTCTTTCAGGGCGGGATCAATGGCTTTCTCTGTGAGCTGTTCGATAGCAAGCTTCAGCTGTTTGCGATGGCTGTTTACTGCCAGGCGCATGCCAAAGCCATATTCAGCGTTATCTTCGAAGAGGCTGTTTGCCCAGGCGGGGCCTTTGCCGTCTTTATTCTTGGTGTAAGGAATGGTGGGGAAGGTGCCACCCCAGATGGAGGAGCAACCGGTGGCGTTGGCGATGATCATGCGATCGCCAAAAAGCTGAGTAAGCAGCTTGATATAAGGGGTTTCGCCACAACCGGCACAGGCTCCGGAGAACTCCAGCAAGGGTTGTTTGAACTGACTGCCTTTCACGGTGGCTTCCTTGAAGGTAGCCATCACGTCATTGGGCAGAGCGTCAAAGTATTCATAGTTAGCCTGTTCGCCAGCTTCACGTTCTTCCTCGATGGGGCTCATCACCAAAGCGGCTTTGGGGCATTCATTGACGCACACGCGACAGCTTTGACAATCGTCGATGTAAACCTGGATCTTATATTGATAGCCTTCAGCGCCCATGGCTTTGAGGGTTTTGAAGCTTTCGGGAGCAGCCTTCATGTCTTCATCTTTGACCAGTTTGGCGCGGATCGCGGCGTGGGGACAGACGAAGGAGCATTGGTTACACTGGATGCAGTTTTCAGCAATCCATTTGGGCACTGCGGGAGCCACTCTGCGTTTTTCCAGCTTGGCAGTTCCGCTTTCCACAAATCCATCCAGCGGCATTTGGGATACGGTGATCACGTCACCTTCTTCGTGCATAATGGGCTCGATCACGTCTTTCACAAAACCGGTGGAATCAGCAGGAACCAGCTGTTTCTTGGGAGTGCAAAGTTCCGGGATGGAAGCCGGAATATCCACTTCTTTGAGCGCTTCGTTCAGCTTTATCCACGGCATTGAGATTCATCTGAACGATCTCATCGCCTTTGCGGGAATAGGTCTTTTTGATGGATTCTTTGATCAGGGCGATGGCTTCATTGCGATCCATCCACACCGGAAAATCAGGAAAACGCAGTCTGCATCACGGTATTGACGCGGCCACCCAGTCCCACTTCTTCGGCAATCTTCAGACCATCGATGTTTGTAAAACTTTGATCTTAACGCTTGATGATGGTTTCCTGCATATCACAGGTGAGGTGATTGAAGGCATCTTCACGGCTCCAATTTGAATTGAGCAGGAATACACCGTTTTCTTTGATGCCACCCAGCATGTTGAAGCGACCGATGAAGGCCTGGTTGTGGCAGGCCACAAAGTCTTCCCGGGCAACCAGATACTGGCTATGAATCGGCTTTTTGCCAAAGCGCAAATGGCTTCTGGTGATGCCACCGCTCTTTTTGCTGTCATATTGGAAATAGCCCTGAACATTGAGCTCTGTATGGTCACCGATGATCTTGATGCCTATTTTTATTCGCGCCCACGGTTCCATCTGATCCCAGACCCCAGAACTTGCAGGAAATGGTGCCGGCAGGAACGGTGTGGATGGTTTCATCAATAGCCAGGGAAAGCTTGCTGACATCGTCTTCGATGCCCACGGTGAAGCCATGGAAACACCCTTTGCCAGGTGTTTGTAGATCGCCAGTATCATGGAGGGGGTAAATTCCTTGCTGGAAAGGCCATAGCGACCACCGATGATGGTGAGGTCACAACGGTCTTTGAGAGCAGACACTACGTCGAGATAAAGCGGTTCGCCGATCGAACCCGGCTCTTTGGTGCGATCCAGCACGGCAATGCGTTTCACGCTTTGCGGCACTGCGGCACGGAAGGCTTCCACGCTGAAGGGACGATAGACGCGAACTTTGACCATACCCAGCTTCATGCCACGTTCTGAATTCAGATACTCAATGGTTTCCTGGATGGTTTCGCAACCGCTGCCCATGGCCACCACGATGTCTTCCGCTTCGGGATGACCCACGTAGTCAAAGAGGTTATAGTTGCGTCCCCAGTTTGGCTCCCACTTCTTTCATCACGTTTTGGATGATGCCGGGAGCGTCCTGGTATTGCAGATTGCTGGTCTCGCGACCTTGGAAATAGACGTCCGGGCCTTGCTGTCCCACTTTTACGCGGGGAGCATCCGGAGTAAGGGCACGCTTGCGGAAATCCTCGATCAAAGAATGGTCGAGCATCTCGCCCATGCTTTCATAATCCACCACGTCGATCTTCTGCAGTTCATGCGAAGTGCGGAAACCGTCAAAGAAGCAGAGGAAGGGGATAGAGGTCTTGAGCGTGGCAAGCTGACAAACGATGGAGAGATCCATCACTTCCTGCACGCTGTTGCAAGCCACAAGGGCAAAACCTGTATTACGGGCACTCATCACGCCTGAGTGATCGCCAAAAATGGAGAGAGATTGGGCTGCCAGAGAGCGAGCTGTCACATAAAACACGGTGGGCAGCATTTCACCGGCGATCTTGTGCATATTGGGAAGCATCAGCATCAGACCTTGTGAGGCTGTGAAAGTGGTGGTGAGCGCGCCGGCAGAGAGCGAGCCATGCACAGCTCCTGCTGCTCCGGCTTCGGACTGCATTTCGATCACATCCACTGTGGTGCCAAAAATATTCTTGCGATTCTCAGATGCCCAGGCATCGGAGAGCTCACCCATTCCGGATGACGGAGTGATGGGATAGATGGCGGCGACTTCATTGAAGGCATAGCCCACATGGGCTGCCGCGGTGTTGCCATCCATCGTAGCTTTTCTTTGTTTAGCCATTATGGTAAACTCCTTGTCTGCTATATTTTTAGTTAAAATCCTAGCTTTTGTTTCATTACATTTGGGAGGGCACTTTGTGTCAATGAAAATCGAATAGTAAGAAGGAGATGGGAGGCTAAATATGCAGGCCGATGCGGGATGAAGCCGATGATTCGAGATATCTCGATATATACGATGCCGACTTTAGGATTCGACACGTCTCGATGCAAAGGATGACCATACCAGGATTCGACACGTCTCGTGTCGACCAAGACCGGAGGCCGAGAAAAGGAGGCAGCCAAACTGCTCTTGCAGACGAGACGCCTCCAACCTGATCCTCCCGGGAATGGGTCTTCGTTACTCCTCCATCACCCCATGATCTCCTCATGTCATTAGGGGATTATGGGCTAAACTAAACCCGGTATCAAGCGGAAGCACTCTGCGCGGCAAGCCCGGTGCCTGTCCATCCGCTATCCAAACAAGCACTCCACGATCACCCATAGAGCTCCTGAGCCTGGTTTAGGAACTCCATGGGGGAACATTGGGAGGCTATCAGTTTGAACAATAATTGCCGGGATCAGGCGGCTTTTTTGGCGATTTCCTTTTCCGGGAGCACAGCAGCAGCAGCTTTGATCCAGGGCTTACCCAAAGGCAAAACCGTGCGTCCGGCCAGATCATTGATAATGATCGCGAACATCATATACATGGCGCAGCCGGCACAAAACATCAGCTCGTATCCGGCAACTACATTCCACACGGGATTGCCGAAGTGCCCCAATACCAGCAGGAAAAAGCCGAGGAAAAGGGTGAAAAACGTGATGGTCATCATGGTGTGGACGCGCGTGGAGGCGATCAACATGCCAAGAGTGTAGATCATCCAGGCAAAAAGATACCAGCCCACATCGGTGGAACTGGAGGGAAACACTTGAAAATGGTTGAATAGCAGGATGATGGCCAGACCGATCCAGAAGCTGCCATAGGATACGAAGCTGAGTATCCAAAGTTGTTGCCCATCTTCTGTTCCTGAAAACCGGCAATTAGCTGTGCCAGGCCACCAAAGATCAAGCCCAGGGCCACCACCGGCCCGAGACCCATCCAGCCCACATTGTGAAACTGCAACACCAATGTGGTGAGAGAAAATCCGGCAAGACCAACTACTGCAGGATTCGCGTTTTTCTGAGTATTCATGTACAATTCTCCATAATCTTCACTCTAAAGTATGCCATAAGACGCCATTACCTCTTTGCCCTTCGCTTGTGACTCCAAGGCATTTAGGGCCTGATTTCTGTCAACAACACTTTTTGAGACAGATATTCAGACTGCGCTTAGATGCATTAGCGACACTGACAATACTCTTCACGATAGCTGACTAAGCCTTGTCCCGAGAATACATCTGGGCATATCCCGAAATAATGCTTGACAAGGTAAGCCATACTAAAATAATGGCCTTGATGCTTGAAACATACTAAACTGCATCAAGTATAGGAGCTAGGATATGCTTGCTGAAAGACTTAAAGAATTACGCCACAGCCTGGGGAAGAAACAGGTGGATCTGGCCAAGGATCTCCAGATCAACCCTCTGCTATTTCTCAGATGGAGAGTGGCAAGATCAATCCTTCCCTGGATAACATGTTGCAGCTTTGGCAGTTGTACAAAGTAGATTTACACTGGTTGATCACCGGTGAAGGCACCATGTTTGCCGATAGCAAGATTGAACGCAGCCAAAGCACCAATAAGGGCTGGGAAAAGCTGCAAATGATGCTGAACAAGAGCCTGGAAGAGATCGCCACGGCCAAGGTCGAGCTGGTTGACGGTTCCGTGATCGACATCCCGGTGGTGGGCGAGATCGCGGCCGGGCCACCTGTGGAAAGCAATCTGCCCCAAGCAGATACCATCTCCATCCGCAAAGGGCAGATCAAAGGCATGCCGGGTAATTTTATCAGTCTGAGGGTAAATGGTCACAGCATGGAGCCATCGCTGTATCATGACGATATCGTGGTGATCTATCAGTGTAACGACTGGGAGAAGCTCTCAGGCCGGATTTGTGCTGTGCGCATCGACGGAGCGATCACCCTGAAGATGATGACTTTGGATCACAAAACCCGCACTGTAGTGCTTTTGCCCATCAACGAGGAGTATCAGCCAATCCTGGTGAAGCCGGAAGATCATAGTGATCTCACTCTGATCGGGAACGTGGCATCGCTGTATCGTCGCTTTTGATATCAAAAAGCCGGGCTCATGCTTGAACCCGGCTAAGGATGAGTTTGATCCGATTTAGAGCTGCTTGCGCATCGCTCTGGCTTGGCGGATCAGGCCACTGATGTAGGCATCCTTGGTGGGAATGCCTTCGTAACTGTTGCCCTGTCCCTGAACGGCCATGAAGGCTGATCTTCCGCTTTTGGTGAAGTTGATCTGCATCACCAGCAGTTCATATTCAGTCCATTCACCAAAGTTGTCAACAGCGTTGGCAGGAATAGTATAGCTTCTGGCAGAGGGTGAAAGCTCTACAAAATGTTCGTCGTATTCTTCCTCTTCTCCTGACCATTCTCCGTATGAAGACACTCCCGCGGTTTGGAACTGGTTGTTGTTGTTCAAGCTCCAGGTGAGCTCAGCAGTAGTGCTGGGGTTGTAATAAGCAGGGAAGTTCGCGTAGCAGCGATACGCGGTTTTGATGGTGCCACTGGCTTGCTGAGTTCCATTTTTGAAGAGTTTCACGTTGTATGAAGTTCCCGGATTCAGCATGGCTTCAGCGGCAAAGCTCCACTCTCCAAACCAGTAACCATAATTCTGTAGCGTGATGGGTGTGGCATTGTTAAACTGGATAGTCAAGACATCGGTTTGGGTGAAGGCAGATTGGTTGCCCAGCCAATCGCAGCTGACGTAATAGGCGTCCTCACGCTGGTCTTCGCCCATTCCGGCAAGGTCCAGGATGTAGATATCCCAATCAAAATTCGCCGGAGTGATATCCGGGATCCCGGTTAAGCCATCATTGTCCTTGTCCTTCTTGCAACCGCTGATGGCCAGCAGGATTACAAGCATTGCGATGCTCAGCAAAAATACAAACTTTTTTCATGTTTTTGCTCCTTGTTCATTTGTTACCTTTATGACAGATGCCTGAGATTGTGTCAAGCAATTTAACGATATCAGTCAATCCTGAAGCCGTGAACTTCCCAGCAGCCTGCGTCATCCAGCCAGATCGAGCCCTCGCTGAAGGGTGGGATATGGATGAAGACACGACCGAAATTCACTCCCGGACGCAGAAAGCCGGCACTGGTGCTGATCAGGCTCCAATCATCATTTAAGCTGGCTTTATGTTTGAAGCGGTTGGTGATCTTGCCCTGGTCTTTGAAGGTAATCATGCGAAGCTCGATCTGAGGGGCTTTGGGACTATCAGTGCGAGCCTTGATGCGGGCATAGTAACCGCCATATCTGCGGACTTCGAAGGGTTCGGAGATGATCAGGACGTCCTTGTCCGAGGCGGATATTTTCAGGGATGTTTTGCCTTCCTTAAAGCTTTGTCCATCAATCATAATCTTATCAAAACCATCGCTGTGGGGTTCCACATGCACAGTCCAGCCTCGCAGGGCTCTCCACCTTCCAGCGCGTATGGGGCAAAACCCGGATTCATCAAGAGATTGGCGCTCTCTCCGATGTCCGATTCAGTAAAGATCAAAGATGAGCTCACAAAACACGAGCTGAGCAGCAACAAGATTAGCGCAAGACCGATGCAAAATCTCATTTTATAAAACCTCTTTCATTTAGATACTTCAGTATTACAGCCACCGAAACGCTGTTTATCAGCAAGTTTGACCCACCATAACTGATGAAGGGCAGTGGGATACCGGTGGCAGGCACCAGGCCGATATTCATGCCGATGTTGATAAAGCTCTGAAACATAAGATAAGCCAGGATGCCGGATGTGGCAACCTTTCTTTCTCGCACTTTGAGCTGTCCAATATTATGGATAATCCGCCCAAAGAAGGCGGCAAATACTACTAAAATCAGCACGGAACCGATAAAGCCGAATTCCTCACCGATCACTGAATAGATGAAATCCGTGTGATGCTCAGGCAGAAAGTTCATGTTCTTTTGGGTTCCCAGCAACCAGCCCTTACCGGTCAGGGTACCACTCCCGATGGCGATCTTGGCCTGAATAATCTGATATCCCGCCCCCAAGGGATCTCGGGTAGGATCCAGAAAGGTGAGAATGCGGTTCTGCTGATAGTCCTTGAGCCCCATCCAAAACACGGGCATGATCATGGAAACAATACGTTTACGATTGCGGCAACGGTGATCGCTACCCAAGACAGGCCGGAACGCATCAGCAGAAACACCAGGATCACCAGCCAGATCAGGATGGCCAACCAATGGATGGAAGCCACGACCGCGATTACCGGAGATACGATCAGCAGGACAAAGAAGAGCGGTACTCCGACCGCGATAAACATGGCCAAAAGAGCTGCCCAAAAGACTAAAGTAGTACCAAAATCCGGCTCAATCATGATTAAAAGCACCGGTACCAGCATGATGCCAAAGCCATGAAGCATTTGTCGGTATTCATTCAGGCCATCTTTGGTGATATAGCGCGCTACCATCAGAATGGTGAGCAGTTTGGCACTTTCGGAGGGTTGGATATTGATCCCACCGATGCTAAACCATCGGTGCGCGCCGTTCACGGCAGGAGTGAAGAGCACCAGGATCAAAGCCAAAAGATTGAGCACAAAGGCAGGTAAGATCAGAATATCAAAGATGGGCATCGGCAGCTTGAGAACCAAAGCAATAGCCAATAGCGAAAGACCGGAAAAGATGATCTGCCGCCACCAATAGCTCTGCGTACTTACGCTCTCACCGATCACGGTGGTGGAAGCGCTATAGATCGCGATGCAGCCCAGAGTGATGAGCCCGATATAGAGGATCAGGAGAGTGAAATCGAACTTCTTACGGTTGATCAATCTCAGCCTCCTCGGGCATTGGTTCATCGATGGGTACGGCATCGGTTGTCTGAGCCGGGTCTTGTTCAGATTCTGTGGTTCTGAACTGAGCCGGCAAGCTTGCCGGGCGTTTGATATCCTCGATGTTGCCCATGTAGTAATCAAAGATCTGCCTGGCTACCGGAGCTGCCATCGAGCCACCGCCACCGGCATTTTCCATAAAGACGGTTACGGCTATCTCCGGTTTGTCAGTAACGATATAACCGCAGAACCAGGCATGGGTTGTTTTCCCCATGGAGTTTTCGGCTGAACCGGTCTTGCCATAAGTAACTGCTCCGGGTACCTGGACACTGCGAGCAGTGCCTCCGGGCGCGTTACACACAGCCCAAAGCCCATCCTGGATGACGCGCAGATGCTCGTTTGAGAAAGGCAATTGTTGCTTGATTACGCTCTGCACTTCTTCCCTGGTCAATCTCCCCCGTCCCACGGTTTGCTTCAAAAGATGTGGCTGAATCCATAAACCGTTGTTAGCAATGGCAGCATAATAGGCATTCATCTGAAGGCGAAGTGAGGATCTCACCCTGCCCGATGGAGAGGTTTACCTTGTGCCCGGTGATGCCGATGTTTGCTCCGAAGCGCTTGCGATACCACTCCAGATTGGGAAAGAAGCCCCGGCGTTCATTGGGCAGATCGATGCCGGTGGGAACCCCCATGTGGGAGGCCAAGGCGTAGTCATAAAAGCTCTTCCAGGGGCAGTTTGAGCGAGAGATCGTAGAAATACACGTCGCAAGATACTTTGAGCGCGTCCACCACGTTCGTTCTTCCGTGTCCGGAGTGATCCCAGCAGCGGAAAAATCTATTACCGATTTGCATTCCCCCGGCACAATGACTCAGAAGTGTGTGTCGATCCACGATGCCCTTTTCCAGCCCCAGTCCGGCTGTGATCGGTTTCCACACCGAGCCCGGAGGATAGGTGGCATGGATCACTCTATCCAGCATCGGTTTAGCGGGAACGTTCAGTTCTGCCCATATCTCCGGAGTGACGCGCTGCATAAACACATTGGGGTCAAAATCCGGCTTGCTCACATAGGCCAGGATGCCTCCGCTTTGCACGTCGCTTACCACCACAGAGCCCTTGATGCCGGCGGGAAAGGCGCGTATGGCAAAATCCTGCAGTCGTTATCGATGGTGAGCACCAGGGACAGCCCATTCAGCGGCTCGATATAGCCTTCCTGACGAAAGAGATCCAGGGATCTGCCCTGAGCGTCCACCTGCACCACTTCCCGTCCGTCTTTACCGCGCAACAGCACCTCATAGAAGCGTTCCAGGCCAGTCTTGCCGATGTAGCTGTTTAGCGAATAGTCTTCTTCCCGAAAGCGTTCATACTCGGTCTCATTGATGCGTCCCACGTATCCACTGAAGTGATTTGGATACAGATAATTACGGGTGGAGCCAATGCGGAAAACCAGCTCCGGATAGTAGTTCATATACTCACTCAGCATGAGCATCAGATCATAGTCGATGTTGTCTGCCAGCAGGATTTCTTCATAGGTCTTGAAGCGTTGCTTCATCACGATCTCGGTCAGTTCATCTTCAGTGTGCCAAAAAAAAGCGCTCCAGAAAAGCGACTCAGAGATTGCAGATTGCGGATCTTCCCGCTGGTGAGATAGAGGTTATGCGCAGGCACGTTTTGCACAATAGGACGGTATTTCTGGTCATAGATTTCGCCCCTGGTGGCCACGATGCGACGGGATGCGCACAAAAGTTGCTTTCTGCCACCCTTTGATAGTGTTGACCCTTGATCACCTGCAATCGGAAGAGGGACATCACCAACAGGCAAAAGAGCACCGCGGCAATGATGCTGAATACTCTTTGGGCTTTATCCATGCACGATTATCAGGCGCAAGCGACTGATCAGTTGCATCAGGGCAAAGACCAGCATGCTGACGATGAGGTTGTAGAAAAAAGCGCCCAAACTCAGGCGATAGAGTTCGCCATCAAAACCCCAGGCAATACCCAGACTGAGCAGACTGAGCAAGGTGAACACCAGATTGCTGCTGCCGATGGCGATGAGCTTTGCCACAACGCTATCCTGTTCGAAGGGAATGCGCAGGACATCGATCAGCATGGCCAACAGACAAAAGATCAAGGCGTGCATGCCAAAGGAGCCGGGATTGAGCGTATCATACATCAACCCCACTAAAAAAGCGACCGGGAGCGCAATTACCTGGTCTGAAGTCCAGACCATATAGATAAGCCAGGGTAAAAGGATCAGGGGTGTGATGCTCCAGATACTGAAGATCGGCATGAGCAAGACCTGCAGGTACACAAACACAATTCCCAGCAGGAATGTCCACAATCCCTTTAGAAACATCCTCAGGCCTTTCTGCGCACGATGCAGAGCGGAGTGAGTTCGTCACCCTGCCCTTGGGGGTTATCCTTCATGGCAGCTTCGATGAAGGCTTTGTTGATCCCGCCTCCACCACCGATCATCCAGCTTCCGCCAATGTCGTTGATATCCATGATCGCCACCGGATGTCCGATGCCTTCGGCAATGCGTTGAGCCTCGAAGCCCGGATCTTTGGGCCCCTTGATCACAGTTTCGGTATAAGGCGGTACCGGAGATGTGGTGGCGGCATCCACCAAGGCAGCCTGCATGCCGGCTATACGGTAGAAATCGCCTTTGCGACCGATCAGTTTTCCCAAGCCACCCACAAAAGCAGCAAAGATTATGCGGCACACTCCGGTCTCTTCGATGGCGCACTGCATGCTGGTTGGCGCGCCTAAACCGATGCCATATGGAACTTTAGCCACAAAGCGCGAAAGCAACCTGGCCAATGGGCTTACCCGAATCTCGCTGACCGGAATGGCGCGTCCCTGAGTGATGGCCATCGGGCTTTCACTGATGGTCAGCATATCGCCCTTTTGCATCAAAGGCAGGGCATAGCGCTGAGCA
>JAJOKA010000014.1 GCA_021206555.1 Candidatus Cloacimonadota bacterium
TCATTGGAGAAGCCTTTGCGCATCAGGCCAACGCTATTGAGTCCCACGGTTTGATAGGGGTTTCCCTGTCCGCGAGAGAAAGGTACGATGTCCTTTTTGATGGCAGAGGCTCCGCCCACAAAGGCATGAGTTCCGATGTGTACAAATTGATGTACGGCGCTAACCCCGCCGATCGTGGCAAAGTCATGCACATGCACGTGTCCGGCCAGTTGCACCACGTTGGCGATGATGCAGTTATTCCCGATCTGGCAGTTATGCGCGATGTGCACATATTCCATCAGCAGGTTATTATCGCCCACCACGGTGTCTTCTTCCATCTGATTACTGCGGTTGATGGTGCAAAACTCACGGATGGTATTGTGTGAGCCGATTCTGAGCCGCGTGGGCTCTCCACCAAACTTCAGGTCTTGAGGATCGGTACCCAATACAGCAAAGGAAAAAATCTTGTTACCATTCCGATCGTGCTGTGTCCATCCAGGATCACGTTGTTGTGCAGGACGTTATCGTCTCCCAGCACCACATGTTCACCGATCACGCAGTAAGGGCCGATCACGCAGTTATTGCCGATCACGGCACCTTCTTTGATAATGGCTGTAGGGTGAATCTTGCTCATACATTCCTCTTTGTAATCATTGCCATGAAGTCCCCTTCGGCAACCTTTTTCTCCGTTCACATAGGTATCTCCGTGCATTTTGGCCAGCGAGCGTTTCAGCGAGATCACGCTAAGCTCATAGCGCAGCGTATCTCCGGGCATCACCGGTTTGCGGAATTTTACATTGTCGATGGACGCGAAATATGCCACATAATTTTGAGGGTCTTCCAACTGATTGAGCAGCATGATGCCTCCGGCCTGGGCCATGCCTTCGATGATAAGCACTCCGGGCATGATCGGATGGCCGGGGAAATGCCCCTGGAAAAAGGGTTCATTGATGGTCACGTTCTTCATGCCGACGATTGATTCTCCAGGCACAAATTCCAAGATGCGATCTACCAGGAGGAAGGGATAGCGATGCGGGATGATCCGCATGATGGCATTGATATCAAAGACCACTTCCTTGCTTTTGGTCTTTTGATAGATCATCTGCAGCTCTTGCTTCTTCTGGATCTGGCGCAGTTTCTTGACCAGTTCCACATTGGTCTTGTGCCCGCTGCGAGCAGCCAGGATATGCCCTTTGATCGGCATGCCCAAAAGCGCGATATCACCCAGGAGGTCTGCCACTTTGTGGCGCACAAACTCGTTGTGATAGCGCAGGGGATGGCTGTTCAAAATGCCTTCGGAGGAAACGGTGACTTCTTTGTGATAGCCAAATACGTCTTGCAGATGCTTGAGATCGGCATCGCTGATATCCGGCTCGGCGATCACCAGGGCGTTTTCCAGCGAGCCGCCCTTGATCAGGCCCATCTGCTTGAGCTGGAGAATCTCCTTGATGAAACAGAAGGTACGAGCTCCGGCAAATTCTTTTTCATAGGCTCTGATGCTGGGCAGCCAGGTGTATTGCGTGCCCAGATAAGGATGCTTGTAGTCAATCATAAAGGTGACTTTCAACTCATTCGAGGGTACGATCACCACGTCCACATTATCTTCCGGAGCGGAAAAGCTGATGGGGCCTTCGATCTCAAAATAGACGCGTTCGCTATCTTGCTGCACTCGTCCGGCCTGCTTCAAAAGGTTGAAAAAGACGATTGGTGAACCATCCGCCACCGGAGCTTCGGGCCATCGATCTCAATGCGGATATTGTCGATATTCAGGCCTTTGATGGCCGAAAGCACGTGTTCAATAGTGCCTACGGTAGCGCCATTCATGCCGATGGTGGTGCCTCGAGAGATATCTACCACGTGATCAATATCTGCCGGAATCTCGGGTTTATTAAGCAGGTCTCTACGGATAAAGACGATGCCTTCTTCTGAGGATGCGGGCTTGAAAGTAATGGTGGATATTTCACCGGAGTGCAGACCGATACCGGTGTATGATACCTCAGCGCCGATGGTGTGTTTATATTCAATCATGAGAATCTTCCTTGACTTGTTTTTGATATGCGCGATACATATCCGGCAGGTGTTTCTGCGCCACGATCATGCGCTTCATGCTATTGGCATCGATGGCAGGAGTACCAAAATACTTTGCTCCTTCAGGAATGCTGGCCGCAATACCGCTTTTGCGCGCCTACCATGGCCTTTGAACCAATGGTGATATGCCCCGCAGCGCCCACCTGACCGGCCAGATACACATAGTCTCCCACGATGGTGCTACCGGCAAGGCCCACCTGCGCGCAAAGGATGCTGTGCTGTCCGATCACGCAATTGTGTCCGATCTGCACCAGGTTGTCGATCTTGGTGCCTTTACCGATGATGGTGGAGCCCAAAGTGGCACGGTCGATGGTGCTATTGGCACCGATCTCCACTTCATCGTGAATCACCACATTGCCTACCTGGGGTATCTTTTGCTGGATGCCATCCATCAGGATGAAGCCGAAGCCATCGGCTCCGATCACCACGCCACTGTGGATCACACACTTCTTGCCCAGCTCACAATCTTCATAGATGCTCACATTCGGATAAAGCCGGGTTCCGGCTCCGATCGTGCAATTTGCCGCAATGCTACAGCCTTCAGCGATGATCACGCCCTTGCCTAAGGTCACGTTGGGGCCGATCACGCAAGCCGCGGCAATGGCCACTTCGCCATCAAACCGGACGCTGGGATCAACCACTGCGGAGGGATGGATACCCCAGGGCAGATGGGCTTGATCCATGGCCAGCCACCACGCCACCAGGCGCATGAAGCTGATATAGGGCTTATCTGTGATGAGAAGAGGGCGTTCACCGAAATTGGCGGCAAACTGCGCATTGGTGATGATCAAGCCGGCCGGGCTCTTGGATACGCTTTCCACCAGGCGTTCCTGCTCGCAGAATACGATGGACGCGGAATCTGCTTCGCCGGCTTCGCACACATTGTCAAAGCTGGCCGGCATCGCGTTTTGCCATGTCCCACCGGTTACGGCCAGAATCTCATTCGCGGAAAGCGCTTTCGTGAATCTTTTCATGGCTTATGGTTTGAAATCTTCAGGTTTGATGGGGTCGCCAAATCCACCAAATCCGTCATTGAACCCACCAAAGGGGTCTTTTGGCTCTTCCGGTTTGAATTCTTCTTGCGGAGTAACCAAAGGATCTGTCGGCTTGATGGTGTCCTTATTCAGTTCTTGCAAAATCTGTTCGGTGAGATCAATGCTGGGAGCGGCATAGAGCACCACGCCCATGCTCACGTCCAGGATCATGGTATAGTTTTCGTCTCTGGCGATCTTGGTGATGATATCATGGATCTTTTTGGTGAGGGGATCGATGAGCTCGCGATAACGCTGCTCAGCCCGTCCGCCTTCACCGAAGTATTCTTCCAAAAGCCTGCCGGCTTCTGCTTTTTTGGTATCGATGCGGCTTTGCAGATCGCGTTTGGTGGCTTCACTGACGGAGAGTCTGCGAATCTCAAAATCACGCTCCATTTGCTTGATTTCTTCATCCAGGGCACGGATCTGGCTGGTCCAGTTCTGACGATCCAGCTGGAACAGACGGCTGATTTCGGTGGCTTCATTGCTGTCGATCAGGATGCGATCGGTATTTACGTATCCCAATTTCACATTTTGGCGCTGAGGCCCAAAATGCCGATCAGGATCAGGCTGAGGATCAATAATCTCTTCATGTATCAAACTCCTTAGGTCTCTATCTTGAAGATGGGATCGAGCACTTTCACTGCTCGCACATCATCCACGCGTCTCACCGGAGTGGTGAGCGGTGCTTCATGTAATAATTCGGGGTTTGCTTTGGATTCCTGCGCGATTTCGATCATGGCATCGGCAAAGGCATTCAAGGATTCCAGGCTCTCGGTCTCGGTAGGCTCGATCATCATCGCTTCCGGGATGATCAAGGGGAAATACACTGTGGGCGCATGGAAGCCTTTATCAAGCAAGCGCTTGGCTATATCCAGGGTGGATACTCCAAACTCCTTTTTCTGCCAGGAGCTATCCGCCACAAACTCGTGCATGCAGGGCTCCAGGTGCTCGATGTGATAATGGTCTTTCAGGCGTGCCATCAAATAGTTGGCATTGATGATGGCGTTTTCGCTCACTCTGCGCAAGCCCTTGGCTCCCAACATCTTGATATAGATATAAGCGCGCACCAGAACGGCAAAATTGCCATAGAAGGTGTGCACTTTGCCCATAGACGTGGCTTCATGGCTATAATCCAGATGATAGCCCTGTTCGTCCTTAGACACCATCGGCACAGGCAGATAGGGGATCAGTTTTTCCACTACGCCACTGGGCCGGCACCGGGGCCACCACCACCATGAGGTGTGGAAAAGGTCTTGTGCAGGTTAAAGTGGATCACGTCAAAGCCGATCTTGCCGGGTTGCACGATGCCCAAAAGCGCGTTCAGGTTTGCGCCATCCATATAGATCAGCGCGTCCACGCTGTGCATGATCTCGGCAATTTCTTCGATCTGGGTTTCAAAAAGCCCCAGGGTATTGGGATTGGTGAGCATGAATCCGGCGGTGTTTTCGTCCACGATCTCACGCAGGCGAGCCAGATCGCAACGGCCATTGGCATCGGACTTGAGCTCGATCACATCAAAGCCCACCAGATGACAGGTGGCGGGATTGGTGCCATGCGCGCTATCCGGAATGATGATCTTGGTCTTATTGGTATTGCCTCTGGCTTTGTGATAGGCATCGATGATCTTGATCCCGGTAAACTCGCCTTGCGCTCCGGCTACAGGTTGCAAGGTGACCTTCGCCATTCCGGAAATCTCGGCAAGGTCTTCCTGTAGCTCATACAATTAGCTCCAAAGCTCCTTGCAGAGTGCTTTCGTGCTGATAGGGGTGCAGATTGGCAAAACAGGTGTGGCGCACCAATGCTTCATGCACTTTGGGGTTATATTTCATCGTGCAGCTACCCAGAGGATAAAGGCCCTTCTCGATGAAATGATTCTTGTGAGATAGCTCTATATAGTGACGCATCACGTCCAATTCGCTTACTTCGGGTAAACGGGCAGTGTCCTTCCGATGATAGCGCGCGGGGATCAACTGCTCCAACGGAGTGTCGATCTCACGGGCAGGAAGGGTGACGCCTTTGCGTCCGGCAGAAGAGTGTTCAAATATGGTCTTAGACATGGCAGACCTCCTTCATTGCGTGCACAAATTCATCGATTTCGGCTTTCCTCTTCTTTTCGGTGACGGCGATCAACAATTGGTTCTCGCCCACTTTCACGCCGGCATATATGCCGCGAGGCAGCATTTTTTTCGATGATCATATCGGCAGAAATTGGGGTGGTGATCACAAACTCTTTGAAGAAACTCGCGTCGGGATAGGCCAGCTTGATGCCATCGATCTTGCTCAGTTCGTCTGCCAGATAATGCGCTTTTTGAGCAGACTGGGTGGCACTTCTTTCAGGCCTTCGCGTCCCATCAGGCTCATATAAACCGTTGCGGCCAGGGTGCAGAGGGATTGATTGGAGCAGATATTGGAGGTAGCTTTTTCACGGCGGATATGCTGCTCGCGAGCTTGCAGGGTGAGGGCATAGGCGCGCTTGCCTTCTTTGTCCAAGGTGCCGCCCACAATGCGTCCCGGCATCAGGCGTGCCATATCCAGCTTGGTGGCAAAGAAGCCAAAGAGCGGGCCGCCCAGATACATGCTATTGCCCAGAGCCTGGCCTTCGCCCACCACGATGTCTGCCTGATAATCAGCAGGAGTCTGCAAGATGGCCAATGAGATGGGATCTACGCAGGCGATCAGCAGGCTTTTGGCCTGGCTGTGCACGATCTCGGAGATTTCCTCCGCGTCTTCGATATTGCCAAAATAGTTCGGGCTTTGCAGCACCACAGAGCCGATGCTTTCGTTCATCATGGCTTTCAGCGCGGCCTTGTCCATCACGCCATCTTGAGCCGGGACAGTGAGCAGTTCGATGCCCACGCCTTCGGTGTAGGAGCGAATCACTTCAACAAATTCGGGATGCAATGTGCCAGGAAGTATCGCTTTGAGCAGCTTGTTTTTACGCACTGCCATCAGGATGGCTTCGGCGATCGCGCTGGCCGCGTCATACATCGAAGCATTGGCAATCTCCATTCCGGTGAGCTCGCAGATCATGGTCTGATATTCATAGATGAATTGCAGGGTGCCCTGGCTAACTTCAGCCTGATAAGGGGTATAGGCTGTGAAAAACTCCGGGCGGGATACGATGCTATCCACCGCGGCCGGGATAAAGTGGTCATAGACGCCGGCGCCTAAAAAAGAATTGGCAGATTGCGCGCAGAGGTTTTGACAGGTCTGGCTCTTGATCTTATGCGTGATCTCCAGCTCAGACATGGCAGGACCCAGCTTCAGCTCGCTTTTCAGGCGAAACTTCTCGGGGATGGCGCGGATCAGTTCTTCAAACTTGCTGATCCCGATAGTGGCAAACATTTCTTGCCTATCTCTATCTGTATTAGATATATAGGGCATCATAGCTCCTTTCGTACTGCGTACAAAGAATAGTTTTTTGCCATGCTATAAAAAAGGGGGATTATGTCAATTGTTTTCTTGGCTCCGGCCTGTCGGCAAGCTAAGCGCTCCCCATAGAGATACGGTCATGATACGGTGATGATATGATGATTATCATGACCGTATCATGACCGTATCATGACGACAAGTAAATAGTGTGACCCGTCTTAAATATATTGACAGTATATGCTCACGCGTGTTTAGTGCGCATAGAGCAACAATAGCTTGGTTCAGCAAAAACCTAAAGGAGTTTATGTGAGCTTAAGAATGCTAACTGGTCTTGTGATAGTGCTGGCAGCTTTATTCTGCAGTTCCTGTCAGCCCAACATGATGGGTTGGACTTTTGAGATAGTGGGGCGAAGTGGATGAGCAGCACGAGTGGAGGACAATCGACGCGAAGAAGCTACCATCGATGTTCTATACGTTTCCGAAGATTTAGCCTTTAGATGTGATGGGCCCATTGAAAAGGGGTATCCCGGGTCAGGATATTTGGTATAGCATTAGTCCTGTAGACCTTAATGTTCAATCTTTTACCGCAGATGTCACCTCAGAGACTATCTATTTTTGTGCTGCCGGTGACCTGTATAGCTGCGATTACTTTGGGAACAACCTGGTAAACCTCACAGAAGACTCAGTACTTACTTTTATGAAACCCGTTCTGAGTCATGATTCTCGCTATATTACTATGCTTAGCATGTCTTCCGTATATTATGGAGGGAAACTAAACCGTTTGGATCTGATGACAGGTGAACTCTTACACTTGGAGCAACCCGGCCACGCGTCCTGGGCTTCATACAACCTTGAGCTAGATAAGTTTTTCTACTGCTATAAGTATGGCGCTCTATATAGCATAAACCCGGATGGTAGCGAGCTTGTTCAGCACTTTTCAGGATATGATGCAGACGCGAATGTCTCAAGAACTTGGGATAGTAGGTTTCTTGGAATCTGGACGAGGGAGGCTTGGGAGCAAAATTCCTGTTTTGTATTTGACTGCCTTACAGGAGAGTCCTTCGTGATCGAAAGTATTGATTACGTTGCTATGAATCCCATGAAAGCTGAGATTTCCTACTCACAGGAGAGTGGCGATAAAGTCAAGCTATGGAGAAAGGATTTGGAAAGTGGAGATGTGATGCTGATACATGGTGCCAATTATAAGGGGGGTGATTTTATCTCAGGGTACCAATTGACAAATTATCGGATGGATGGAAAGAAAATGCGGTTTAATGCGTTCGTGCAAACCAAGGTTCAGGCCGGATTCTGGTAATAACACAGGGGCTCTGCGATGATTAAGAGGTTTTTCCCTGGCTGCCAGATCGGGTTTCGAGTCACAGGTCATGAAGTCAGAATGGCAAAATAAATATTGACACAATTAAAGCCTTGCTCGTTCTTGGTCTAAACATGTTCAATCATTTCATGCTGTTGTCAGAAAGCTTTTTATAAGCCACGAAGGAGTCCATCATGTATAAGCAACTGATCTTTTATTCTAATTGTCCTGGCTGCTTTGGGATTCAGCCTCAGCCATGCCCAAAATGCGCCCATCAATATTACTTTGACAGATTCCCTGAGTTTGCCAGTTTTTGACAACCCAAATGTTTATCCCATTACCCATGAGATGCCCAATGGCGATATCTTCTTCTACGTGTGGATCATTGGCAACCAGGAAGAGCATCATTATACTTATTGGTATCGCAAAGCGGAAAACATGTTCACCGAACCGCAACATGCAGGGGTGGCCCCGGTATGGTATCTAGGGGGTGATCTTCAAGCACTTAATATGCAAGTGTTTGAGGAGAAAGCACAGCTGATATTTGGCTATTCTGAAAACTTCACGGGGGACTCATATTGGCATCTGAGAGCTATAACGATCACGGATAGTATCATAACAGCTCACAATATGGGACAGTTTCATATCTCAAGGCATAATGGAGCTTTTAGATTTGCAGGGCTTGAACACCGGCATCTACTTCCTGAAAGCGCGTGACAGGCAGGACATGAAAGCACAGAAGTTTGTTCTGACGCAGTAAGGTGAGGTGCCACGCTCAGCTTGTCTCTGAAAGCAAGAACGATAATGAATTGGAGAACTTAAAAAATGAGCAGACTTGACTTGGATTCGTTGATTTCAAAAGTCTTTGCCTTGGGCATAGCGCTGATTTCCACACTATGGCTTTTGAGGGATTTATATAGTGTTCGGATGTTTCAAGATGATTATGGAGTATTCTCACTAAGCCTGGTAATCCTTCTTCTCATCCTGATGCTGGTGAATATGGGGCTGAATCTCTGGATGCTCAAGGTAGGCGTGCCGGCATTTATGCTGCTGATCGTGGTGGATGGAATAGCCTTTCTCCTTGGGCGTGATTATCCCTTGGTGGCGACTTGGGTCTTCACAAATCTGCTTCCTTCAGCCCGACTGATCATGATTCAGAGAGGGATATTATAGTCCTGCATAGGAAAGCCCTTAAACTCAGCAGGGCAATGATGTCATACAGCGAGAGCTCGTAATCATCGCATGCTCGCTGTTCGAAGTCCAAAGCACAGTGAACATCGGAGGCAGCCTTGACATCTGAGTAGTGCTTTGAACTTAACTGAAAGCCAGCTTTCGCCACCGACCATGAAAGCGGAGGGATAGGATTGCAGACGTCTCGTCTGCATAAGCAGCGAAGCTGCTTACCTTAACGGAACTCCGTTCCGTCGACACGAGACGTGTCGAATCCTAGGGTTTTCATGTAAAATACCATAGACCGAGGAGGTTTTATGCGTTGCCACCGAATGATGTTCATTCTTTTGATCGCGCTTTGCGCCACATCGCTCGCTGCCAATCAGCGCTACACCGTCATCGAAGATTTCGAAAGTGGGGTAGTGAATCTCACATCCTGGGCGGATGAGGATCTGCAACCTTCGGCGTGGTCTTTGGATTCCAGCATTACTCACAATTCCTCTGCATTTGCTCTGAAACTGGAGGGTAACACATGGAAAGAGCAGCAGATAGCGCCCATGAACCTAAGTTCTGACAGTGTGATCAAAATGGCCGCCCGGCATAGCTCCGGTGCCAGAGTGCAGGGCATCGGTTTTTCAGATGGTGAAAACCAGATCTTTTACAGCTTTGCGGGTAGTCGGATTGTGGATATCGAGGTCTGGATTCCCGTCTATCAGGGCGCTTTTCCCAATAACAGCTGGAACGATTATTACCTGCCCCTTGGGGCGGATTTTGAAGCTTTTCACGGTTATCTGCCCGAGCTCAGTTCCATCATCTATGTGAACGATCTGGATGGAGTCTCTGCTCGCAGCGTGTGGTTTGATACCATCCTGGATGTGAGTGAAGACCTTCCGGTGGCTCCCCAGGTTACGATCCTATTTGGTGGGGTGATCCCCCCTCCTCTGGGACGGGAAGTGACTGTGGAATTTCTATCCTATGTAGTTGATCCCGATAGCGATAGCTTTACATACTTGTGGAACTTTGGCGATGGCTCGTTCAGCACTGAGAACAACCCCATCCACACCTATACAATCTCAGATGCTCACACCTATACCGTGAGTCTCAGAGTGATTGATGATACCGGCCGTTGGGGTCTGGCCAGCGAGCAGGTGACATTGGAGCCGGGGCCCTCATCTTTGCCATTGACGATGAACTTTGTAGGCGATGTGATGCTTGCCCGTCGCTACGAAAGTCCCGGAGGGATCATCCCCACCCTGGGAGTGAACGCGATCTTTGCCCCGACCCTTTCCATGTATGGTGGGGCAGCTGATGTGAGCGTGGCCAATCTCGAAGTAGTCCTGGCCAATACAGGCACACCCCATCCCACCAAATCCGTGGTCTATCGCGGTAATCCGGCCAATGTCAGCGGTCTCACTTATGCCGGCATCGACGTGGTGAGCCTGGCCAATAACCATACTTTGGATTATGGATTGCCGGCCTTGCAACAAACGCAGGGACTCCTGGATGCCGCTGGGATTTTGCACAGCGGATCCGGAGCAGATTCCTATGAAGCTTATCTGCCTGCCTTTATCAACCGCAAGGGGATGAATATCGCCTTTTTGCGCAGTAGTGACCGCACCGGTCAATACAACAATGCCCAGCCCTATCTGCAAGCAGGATTCAATAAACCGGGCTTTGCCTATATGACGCCATATTACATCGGCGAGCAGATTACCGCGGTATCCGGCTTTGCGGATCTGAACATCGTGGAGATGCACGCGGGCAGCGAATACTCCATCTCTCCCGGAGCCGGCTATGACAAACATAATCCCTATCTGGATGATACTGAAGACGAAGACTATGCCCATCGCAGTGACGTCCCCCATCAATGGGATCGTGAGATTCGTCAAACTGCCATTGATAGCGGAGCGGATATGGTCATCGTGCATCATCCGCACATTATCCAGGGATTTGAGGTGTATAATGGCAAGGTTATCGCTCATTCTTTGGGCAATTTTGTCTTTGATCTGGATTATCCGGAATGCATGCCTTCGATGATCTTCTATGCCGATGCCTATCCGGATGGGTTTCGTAATCACCGAGCGCGTCCGGTTTACATCGATAATTACATCCCCAAGCCGGCTCAGGGCAGCCTGGGACTTCACACTTTGGACTATTTGGCGATGAAATCTCGAGAATTGGACACGGTGGTTATTGTCGATAAAGAGGATCTCTGTGCCAAAGTAATCCTGGATCCGGCAGAGTTGAACTCATATCAGCATTCCTGGAGTAGCACTCAGAGCTTCACATCCTTCAATGATGGTTACCAATACACGGATCCGTCAAACTGCCCCGCATGGGCAGCATTTCGGCTATTGATAGTGTGGAACCGGTGAGCATGGCCGAGCATAGCCTGGGCGCTGAACTGATCTGGTTTGGCAATTTTGAGGACGAAGGCTCCAATCTCTGGAGTATCCCGGAGTTTTCCACCGATGCCATTGATGGCGAGCGGGCGGCCTTTCTGACAGCTACTAATGGCAGTGAATCCACGGCCACCATATCGAAGAAGCTCAAGATCTATGACAATACCAAACGCTACACCTTGCACGGTTGGATCAGAACGCGGAATGTCACAAATGCCAATGTCACCATTCGCTATTTCAGCAGTCGCACGGCCTATTCTCCGATATCCACTCAGACATTGACGACTGATCTCAGCGGCACAAACAGCTGGGCATGGTACTATCGCGAACTGGCCATGCCGTCCAATGCCTGGTATTATGATTTGCGACTGAGTGTGCAAAGCGAATCCGGGCTCACAGCCCAAGCCTGGTATGATAACGTAGGTCTCATCGAGTGGACGCCCTGGCAAAATGCTGCGGATCTGGGACAGATCATGCATCCCAATAACTACTATTGGCTGCAAAGCCGCACGCAGGAAGCGGCAAAATCCATGACTAGCTATCTTACGGAAACCTCATTTAGCGAAGGATCGCCCCTGCTTGGGTACCCCAGAGCAGCATCAGCCCTCCCGTTTTCAGTCTATCCCAATCCCTTCAATCCCAATACCAATATCAAGTTTTCACTGCCTTATTCAGCCACCACTCAGATCAGTATCTACAATATCAAAGGACAATTGGTGCGGCGTCTGCTAGATCTGGAGATGACCAAAGGAGAATACTCTCTATCCTGGGATTCCAAAGACGACAGCGGTCGGGCTGTGGCCTCAGGCCTCTATTTCATCCGCCTGCAAGCCGGAGCTAAACACTCGCTGCGCAAGGTAATCCTGCTCAAATAGTGTTTTTTTCGCTTGACGGAAACAGGCTGCTTTAATCCTTTGAAACAAATTAATACGGATTACAGAGGAGACCCAATGCGCAGATTAATCATTCTACTGCTGCTAATGTGCAGTATCACCGCTTGTCTGTTTGCCGAAGCGGAAACCGAAGAAGAGCAACTGGTATTTCGACTCCTGAATGCCCGGGAGTATGATCTTTCCGCGAGCATCAGCACTGTGATCAATCGTTTCTATGCCAATGTCCAGTTTAGCATCGACAAAGCAGATCTGCAAGACGCGGATTTCTATAGCTTTTTCATCTCCAAGCTTGCCTATGTCGAAACGCATCAAAGTGAATGGCAAGGCCATCGAATGTGTCTATACGCGTGACCTTGATCCTCTTCACTTCGTTCCAGAGCTTGAGCAAAGTGAACTCCTTGCTCCTGATTCCCCGGTATTCTGTATCTCTTTGTGCAAGATACTTTTAAAGATATCACCGGTCTCATCACCATTAGCCTGGATTACAAAATGGTTTTACCGGAGTGGACTGTTGCCGCGGATGGCCGTGAAAAGCTGGAATGGAGCATGAATGACTTCATCGTGCCCCGGAACATGTCAGACACTTCAGAAGTCAATTTCCGGCTACTGACCACCATCTTCCATAGCATGGACAATGCCGACAGCATTTCGGACAACGGTACTATGCGCACGATCCGCAAAAGGATCATCGATATTCCGGGACAAAACGAAAAGTTAACACTATATAAGGCGCTAAATTAGCTCAGTCCGGTAGAGCAACTGATTCGTAATCAGTAGGTCGGGGTTCGAATCCCCCATTTAGCTCCAGGAATATTACCCCGGCTCTGTGCCGGGGTTTTGCTTTATCCGCTTCAAATCTGCTGTGTCACACCAAAGAATCTGCTTTGAGCCTCCCACTGCTTCAAAAAGAAGTCATAGCCGCTCACACAGGGGATATCCCGTTGCTGGCAGTAAGATACCAGAGAGCTGCTCTGCTCCGATGGTAGGGCAATTCGATGAGCTGATCGAAGTGGGGGAGCAGGACTCCTGGTTCATCGGGAAAATCCAGCCGGGCGGAACAATTGATTAGCAGCTCTACCTTAGAGGGGATTGTGGCAGGTGGCAGGTGGCAGGTGGTAGGTTGCAGGTAGCTTTGGCGCATAGTAGATACCTTTTGCGCGTTGCGTCCTGCAAGATATATCTTGCTGTAGCCCAATACTTTAAATTCTTGTATGAAGGCCTGAGCACAGGCTCCGCTGCCATAGATCAGGATCCGATCATCCGGACTGACTCGAAGTTCATTGATGCAAGTCCGCAGTGCGACAAGATCGGTATTCGCATACTTAATATACTGTCCCGTCACTGGGGAATAACTGAAACCGGGCTTGGGCGTGGGGGAGAGGAAAAGGGAATTGGCTGTGACATTATGCAGCCCCATAGCGGCGGGAAGGCTTTGTTTAAAAGGACTGGTGATGGAAAATCCCTCCAAGCATAAGCGCTCTGCCAGCCAGCCTAAAACCTCGATGGCCTCGGCTGGATCAGCCGCCGGGATGGGCAGATAATGGGCATGAAGATACTGCTGAAGAAAGAGCTCATTATAGGCTTTGAGGCTGTAGCTACGATTCACTCCTTCCCCGCCGAAGATGCCATATACCTTAGCTCCACAGTGGATTCCGGTTCTATGGATCAAGCGAAAATCGAGCAGGCTGAGCTGACCGGGATAGTGCTTTGATCTCGATACAGGTAAACTGCCTCAGAAGCAAAGTGTCTGTAGAGCGATCTTTGGAAAGCAACCCATTTGCCATTGACATTGAAGATAACGCTTTTTCTGCCTGAGGATGCGATCAATCTCGAGGCGGCAGCGATCTCGCTAAAACACTCCGCTTCAAAGATTATCTTAACGGTCCGGCACTCCAGGGTCAAGAGTTGGCGCAGAGCAGATTCATCATAGCGCCTCAGATGCAGCGAGACGATCAGTTTATCTCGATATGTTGCGGTATCAATGCTTTTGAGCTCGGAGCTATCCAGATCGACCATTGCTTTGGAGGCCAGCATCTTATGGATGATATAAGGATGGCCGTCATTACCTCTGAAGGTGAGGATATTATTCTCAGAGAAAACGCTGTAGTCAATGGCATCCGGTTCAGGGCAATAGTCCAGACGATATTCGATGATATCCGCTTCAGGAATGGCAGTTAACGACTCCGGGCCATGATATGGAATGCTGAGAATGATCATTGGCAGATCTTGAGGCCGAGCCGCATGATCTCTCGCGCCAGCTTCGGATTCAGTTCAAGTTCGCAGGCTATGGCTTCTACGCGCTTCAGGATAGCTTCCTCACGTGCAGCATCCCTGTTTGGCAAGCAGTGAAGCAGCTTATAGTCCTTCACTTGTTGCACGATTTGTCTCCGGCGATAGAGGAGCAAGAGTAATTCTTCATCGAGCGCGTCCAGGCTTTCCCGAAAGCTTTCCAGTGAGCTTGCTTCGCCCCTGATCAATCTCTGATGTTGGATGGCATCGGCCAGGCAAAGCTTGAGCATGGCTTCCGCCACGGGTATCACTCTGGGGATGTGGCAGCTATCGTGGCGACCTTTGATGGAGATTACCCGATCATTACCGCTTTTATCTATTGTTCTTTGAGGCAGAGATACCGAAGATACAGGGCGCAGGATGAGCCGGAAAAAGAGCTCATTGCCATTGCTCACACCGCCATTGATCCCACCCTGATGGTTGCTCAGATAGCCATCCTTAGTCATCTGATCGTTTGCCTCAGAGCCTTTCATGGCCGCCAGAGTTTCCCCATCGCCAAAGGATATGCCCTTTACCGAGGGGATGGAAAGCATGGCC
>JAJOKA010000079.1 GCA_021206555.1 Candidatus Cloacimonadota bacterium
CTTGAGGATTATCCGCATTCTTTCATACAACTCATCATCAAAGAAATCGGATTTGCTATGGAGTTTCGACTGGTTCATGAAGCGATAGACCTGTTGTTGTTGAAGCAATTCATTACCGAAAAGAAGAGTGTGTTTCAGTTCACTTTCTCTCTTATCATCAAGCTTCTGTTTATTGTTTTTCAACAGTGTGTTAACATAACTGGTCGATGATCTATGGAAATACACAGAGCATGTCACCAATCCGTATAATTTCTTGTTCTTTATCTCCTTTTCAAGTAAACCCTGGACATGCAAGCTGTAAAAATTGTCCTTGTAGCATTGTACTTGAGAAACTGGGGATTTGATTCGGTTTTATCTTTTGTGAGACACCAATTACCTTGGTTATCAACGTTGTAATAGTCCAGATTCCAGTCTTTAACTTCAACAATGTGGGCACCATATCCTTTTCTCAATATAACTATGTCTGGTCTGTCACCATTGAGATAGGGTTGAAAGAATATCTCACAATCACCAGGCAAGTATTGCTGAAAAGCCTTGAGTAATAATAGTTCTCCCTCTGTAGGAGGCTGGTGCTTTTCAGTAAGTGATTCAAGCGGTGGATATACGGTGCCCATCGTACTCAGTCCATTAGCGCATTTAAAAGTTCATAGTTTATGTAATATACAAGCCTGCCCTTATCGAATACTTTGAGAGCCAAGGGTGGCTCATCTGGGGTTTCCCCAACCTCGGCAAAGACTTCTTCGTAGGCCAGCGGGATAGAGAAGATCCGGTCGATGTATGCTTGAGCTTGTTTGTTAAGTAACATTATGTCTCCATATTCAGATGATAGCTTACATAATGCAAACGCAGACCATAATCCCTGCAATTGCAACATATGGCTGCATAGCAATGATATAGCCTAGTTCTAAGATTTGATTCCGAGGTACTCATCGTAAATATCTTTACTTTCCATGCTACCAATCTTTACCTTTCAGCCCGCTGCTTTTCAACCTGGCTCTGAAAGTATGCGGTTTCAAGCCCAGCAATCTGCGGCTTCAGCCGCATTGTTTTTGGCTTGTTTCAAAGCAGCCTGATAGTATGCCGGGATCACATCTTGATCCAGGTCAATGCCTTCGGCTGGGATTTCGATGCGACAGGCAGGGGCGTCGAGTTCCTGAAAGAGGATATCTTCTGCTTCGATCTGCGGTGGCGCGCTATTGATATAGGCCAGCTTGACTATATTCTGCAATTGGCGCACATTGCCGGGAAAGCGGTAGCTGAGCAGTTTTTTGTTCAGCTGCTTTGCTGAACTGCTTTTCCTGCTTGTTTTTGCAGGCCGAAGCTTTTGCAGAAAGTGCCTGGCCAGGAGCAGGATATCCGTTCCGCGTTGGCGCAAGGGCGAAAGCTCCAGTTCTGCCTGCACAATGCGGTAATAGAGATCTTCGCGGAATTGTCCGCTGCGGATCATCTCTTGTAAATCCTTGTTGCTGGCGGTGATGACGCGCACGTCCACCTGTTTGCTTTTGTCACCCACAGGTTGGATGCTGCCGCTTTCCAGTACACGCAACAGTTTCACCTGCATGGGCGCCGGCAGATCGCCAATTTCATCCATGAACAGGGTGCCTTTGTGAGCTTGGCGGAAATAGCCGTCGTGATCGCTGATGGCACCGGTAAAAGAGCCCTTTTTGTGCCCGAAGAATTCGCTTTCAAAGAGGTTTTGGCTGATCGAGCCGCAATTGACAGCGATGAAAGGACCTTCCTTGCGAGGGCTGTGATAGTGCAACAATTGAGAGACCACTTCTTTTCCGGTGCCGCTTTCGCCACTGATAAAGACCGGGATATCGTATTTGGCCAGATTCTCGATCTGACGCTTGACGCGGAGGATGGATTCATGCTCACCGATCAATTCCGGAAAGCTATCGCGGACTTGCTTGCGCAAAGCCTTGTTTTCACGATCCTTTTTGGTCAGCTCGATCTTGATCCGGCTTGCTGACTGCAAGTGTGGGAAATCATCAAGGCTGAAATCCACGTCCTGGACACCTTCTTCCCGGGAAGATTGGATCAATTTTGCCTTGATGATGCCGCCCATCACCATCAGAATCCAGCAGGAATGCATGGTGGGGGTGCCTGAAGTAAGGGAAACGGTATATTCTATATCCTTGATATTCAGCTCTTTCTCGATCTCTTTGACTGCGGCCACCATCGCCGGATATACCACATTGTAATCAATAGGATTGTAGGCATCAGCTTCCTGATAACCGATGGTAAGCCGGGGGTAAAGCTTTTTGCAGTACTCACGGATTTCGGCTGCATGGGGAAGGTAGCGGACATCGTTATATAGCAGATACAGATAGTCAAAGCTACGCTCTTTCAGGATGCTGAGGATCGAGCCTTCCTTTCCCTGACTGAGCAAGCAGTCGTTGTTGCCAATAAATGATAAGAGCACTTTTTTCATAATGGCGAGGATAATAGCATCGGGATATTAGTCAAGCAGTAAAATGTTTACCCTCTGCACGCTCCTTAAAACTTGGGATAACGGTATATTGAGTTTCCTGCCATGTGTTACATAGCCCTGTATCAAAGGAGTCTTGTGAGCTAAACCATACAAAACGATTGACATCCGCGCGGGCTCGCTTATATTGTAACCAAGATTACTGTAACGGTGGTTACGATATGCGTTTTTATGATCGAGAATCAGAGCTAAAGGCTTTGCAGAAGGTGCAGGAGCAGATTCGGCACTCATCCCGGTTATCGGTGATTACCGGTCGCAGGCGGATCGGGAAAACCCGGTTGATTCGGGAGTTTTGCGCTGATAAGGAGAATCTCTATTTCTTCGTTTCTCGCAAGAGTGAAGAGATACTCTGCGAAGAGTTTATGGGCTATATCCGAGATCTGGGATTGCCTGCTGCTTATGGCAAGATCACCCGTTTGATCGACATCTTCCGTCTGCTCTTTGATCTGAGCAAAGAGCGGGAATTGATCGTGGTGATCGATGAGTTTCAGGAAATGCTACAGGTGAATCCTGCCTTTTTTGCCGAGTTTCAAAACCTTTGGGATACCCGAAAAGAAAGCAGTCATCTGCATATCATCGTGTCCGGATCGGTCTATTCGATGATGCACAGGATTTTCCTGGATTACGGACAGCCTCTCTATGGCCGGGCTGATCTCATCATAAAGCTGAAAGCCTTCCCTATCCTGACTCTGGCCGAGATCATGGACGAGGAAGGAGCACACACAGCCGAGGATTTGCTGGCCTGTTATATTCTCAGTGGTGCAGTTCCCCGCTATCTGGAAATCCTGTGCGACAATCAGGCCTTGAGCAAAAAGCGCGCGATTGACCTGATCTTTTCCCCTTATTCTGTCTTTGCGGATGAAGGCAAACACATCCTGATCGAGGAATTTGGCCGGGATTACGGTGTGTATTTCTCCATTCTGGAGCTGATTGCCGGAGGGAAAAGCTCCCGCGTGGAGATGGAATCAATCCTGGAATCAACCATCGGGGGTCATTTGGGGCGTTTGGAAACTGATTACAATCTCATCTCCCCATATCGCCCTTTTAATGCCAAAAGAGGCAGCAGATCGGTGAAATACAAGCTGCATGATCCGTTTATGGCCTTCTGGTTTGCCTTTTTCTACCGCTATCGCAGCGCCATCGAAAGCAATAATACCGAGTATCTGAAACAGCGTTTCGAAGAAAACTATACTCAGTTTGCCGGATATTGGCTGGAACGCCTTTTTACGGATATATATCAGCAGAGTGGTGAGTTCAACCTCATCGGCACCTACTGGGAAAGCGGAAACCAAAATGAGATTGACATCGTGGCCATCAACGATGCCAAGATGCTGATGATCCTGGCCGAAGTGAAGATGCAAAAGAAGAATATCCGTAAAGAAACGACTTGTCGAAAAAATCCGTCAAAACTACAGCGGCAATACCCCGGATTACCGGATAGAATATCGCTATCATGGCCTGGAAGACCTGATGGAGGAAATCACTAAACTGAGGAAGTGATCAGCGTTTTGGTAGTAAATTGGCATCCTGCTGCCTGATTTGATGGCATCCGAGACCAGGTATCAAAGGTTATCCGACAGCATCATTTCCAGCCTCTGATGCAGCGCTTTCACCTGCGCTCCGCGTTCATAGTGATGGATCTTGGGGCTGACGCGGGTTTCACTGTGCTCCAGGCTGAAAAGCTGAAGCAGGCAGGCTTTGATGGCGCTCACGGACTCCATGGGGCAGATGAGATTTTGTCCACATTCCTTTAGCAGGGTCGCAGCTTCTCCGTGATGGGGCACCAGGGCCAGGATGGGACGGCCAAGACGCAGATATTCAAAGACTTTGGAGGTGAGGGTGCCTTTGGGGCTGCTGCTATTGATCACCAGGATCAGGGCATCGGACTTTTGCATTTGAAGCAAAGCATCATGGTGGCTGAGCTGGGGCAGCAGTTCGATCTTTTCTTTTGATCCCGCTATGCAAGGCTTCTTCAGTTGACTTCGCGGTTAAAATTGCCATAGAGCCGGATCTTCAGACTCCGTGGGGTCAAGAGTTTCGCGTTCCAGTTCCAGGATAGCTGATAGAGGTATTTTAGGCTGCGTCGGGCATAGATATTGCCAAAATAGCATAGACTGAATTCTTCACCTGAAGTATGTTGTACCGGTAAATCCCGAAAATCCGCCTCATCATGCCCGTTATAGAGCACGAAGCTGCGCTCCGGCAAATCCTTTGCAAACTTATCTGCAGGGCATCGGCAATCCCTTGAGGTAGCGCTTACGACCAGATTCGCGCGAGCAAGGATGCGTTTTTCCCAGGCCACAGAGTATGCCCGTTTGAGGCGCGAACCCATGAGATCATAATCACTTAGCAGGGTCCAATAATCCCGATAGTCCACCACCAAAGGCAGCTTGAATTCATTGGCCAAAGCATAAGCTCCCAAAGCTGAGGAAAATGGGCCACATGAGACATAGATCAGATCCATATCATGCTCTTTCAATAGCTTACGCCCTGCCTTCTTCAGATAGGGCAGCCAGCCGATCTTCTCGTCAATGGGATAAAGCCGGCGCACAAAGAGTTTAAGGCTTTCCGGACTTTGCCGATAGATAGCCTGAGAATGCGCCTTTTTTGCCTTTCAACAAGCGCTTCAAAAGGGCCATGGGATCCAAAGATGGGGTGCGGAGGATGCCGGCTTCCGCTCTCAGTTCGTTCAAAGACTCATCGTAATAGGCATATTCGATGTCCTCCACCGTGATCAGATGAATCTTTGCGCCAAGATCACTTAAATACTTGATGGTCTTGAGGTTTCTCAGCGCAGCCGGCCCTCCTAAGGAGGATAGAAATAGCTGATATAGAGGATCTTCATTGAATCCTATGGATCAGCTCGAAGAACTTCGGCTCCAGGCTTTCCCAATTGAAGCGGGTCTCGGATATCTCCAGACAGCGCTGGCGCATGGCATCATATTGATCCTGGGGCAGATCCAGCATTTTACTGATGGCAGCTGCGATATCCCGGGCTCGATAGGCGGAAAGGATGCCCAGTTCATTGCGCTCGATCAGGCTCTTCATCAGGGGAGTTTTGATGGTGACGACCGGCAATCCGGCAGCCAGATATTCCAATACTTTCAGGGGCGTGGCCAGGCTCATGCGCTTGATCTTGGGGTTAAAAAAGCCAAAGGCCAAAGCGCGAACGCTTTAGCAACAGCCCGATCTTTTCTGCCGGAATCCATTCCTGATAGTAGATCACGGCATTGAGGTTGAAGCTATTGATGCTGCGGTTAAACTCATCTTCCACCTTGCTGTCGTGGAATTTACCCAGGATCAGGATGCGAATGCGGGGATACTTTGCTTTCAGCAGCGTGGCAATCTTGAGGATCTTGAATACCCCGCGATTGTGCGTGAGCCCGCCAATGTAGATGAGATCAAAGCGCATATCGCAAAGCTGAGCCAGGGCTCCGGGGATGTCGCACTGATAATCCCAAACGTTTTTTACCGGGTAATTCGGCAAGACCAGACAGCGCTCGTCATGCGCTTTATCGCCCAAGAGCTGATTGAGGATTTCCTGATTGACCGCGGTCACGGCATGGGCGCGACGAGTCAAAGCCTTGAGCCCGGACAGGTACAATTCTTTGACCAGGGGACGCAGAATCCAGCTCGAACGCTCTGCGTGAGCATCGGCAAAAAACTCGTGCACATCAAAGATCAGTCGGCATTTGAGCTGCTTTTTGAGCAGGATGCCCACCAGCATGGTGAGGGGTTCCACACAGATGATCAGATCCGGCTTCAAAGCCTTGGCTTCGTGATAAAGCTGCGGCAAAGCCTTGATGGGGCGAAGTGGCATCAACCACCTTCTGATAAGGATTCACGCTGCTATTCACCATCCGTTTGAGGAGATGATATACACCTCTCCCAATTGCCGGAGACTGAAGCCCAGCTTGTAATACAAACGAACATCGTTTGTGGGATGAGAGTTTGAGATTATGCAATCTTCATCAGTAAATCACCTTCATCTTCCATCAAGGCTTATACTGAGTTTGTGTCAAGCGAAATCTTTGCCTGAAGCCGCTTTGCCTCACTGCTCTGCGGCCTTGCGGCACAAGCGGAATCCGTAATTATTATGGCGGTATTGTGGCGCGGCACTGGATCTATAGGCCAATCTGATAGAAGTTGCCGGTAAAGACCAATCTCCTCCCCTTCCCACACGATAGAGTCCGGTGGCCGGCCCGGTGGGAGATTCGACAGGAGAATAGCTGTAATAATCCGCAGCCAGCCAATCCCATAGCCATTCCATGACGTTACCGGTCATATCATAGATTCCCCAGTCCGTTTGGTAGCTTTTGCCCCACGGGATGAGTGCTGCTACCGGAGTTTCCTTGATGCCAACCCACTGCTCCGGCGTCATTTGATCCGCTGTAGATAAAATCCGGATCGTTTGTGGCACCACGAGCCGCGTATTCCCATTCTGCTTCGGTGGGAAGCCGGTAACCATTTGCCTCCCAGTCGCATAGCACGGCATCCCAGATCGCGTTTGGTTCAAAGGGAATCGATCCCCAATCAGTAGGATTGCTGCTGCCATTGATGCTGTAAACAGGCTGCAAATTCTCCTCCATGCTGCGGAGATTGCAGTACTTCAGCATGCTATACCAATTGACACGGTAGATCGGATGCTCTGGCCCGACCCCGTTTGTAAGCCCCAATACAGTGCCCATTAGAGACTGATACTCAGCTTGTGTAACCTCATATTTGCCAATAAAAAACGCGTTCAGGCTCACGGTGTGCGTAGGCAATTCGTTGTCATATCCCTCGCCCACGGTTCTACCCATTGTGAAAGTGCCCGAAGGGACATAGACAAAACGCTCAAGATCAATGGGTGCCAGCTCAAAACCCGCGGTAACGATCGCCGAAGATGTCATGTTTTCTTTAAAAGCCCGGGCACTGAGCGTAAGCGAGCTTTGAATGATAAAGGGCCCGGTATATGGGCTGGAATCCAGAGTAGGCTCACTGCCATCCAGAGTGTAATAGATCGAAGCTCCGGGAGTGTAGGTGCTGATGCTGACCTCCGGGTACGCGTTAAAAAAAACCACCATTAGGACTGATCACAGGGTCTGCCACAATCCCACTCAGAGTGTGATCGTCAGCAATCACTCGCGCCCGATATTGGTTACCGACAAAATCGATGTCTTCCGCGCCGGCATTCCACACAATGTGTTTTCCGGTTCCGGGGATGATGTTTGGGCCGATATCACCGGAAAGATGGGCAGAACCGGGTTGATAATCATAGCTGAGACCGGAATCTGCGGAGATCAGTAGCGAAACAGTGGAGTAATTCAGATTCAAATCTTCCAGATCGTAAGTAATGTCCACCAATTTGCTGCCATCCCTGCGCTGATTGGCTGTAACCCCTGATACGACAGGCGGATAGATACTGGCGATTCACGCGTGGAGCTCAAAAGAATCCCAATGCAGATTCTTATGGATCCCGTTGTACTGCGCCTCAATCTTCAAGCGCAGATGGCTGGCATAGGCCGGGATGATCTTCCGCACTTCCAGCCAGGAATTGCTATTTACTTCAAAATTGACCCAGTTACTCCACTGAGATCCATCATCAAATTCCAGGCAGTAGCGATAAACATCAGTGAGCGCGTAAAGATTGCGGCTAAAGTAATGAAAACTGAGGGTATAAGCATATTCATCATCCAGCTCGATGCTGTCGAAAGTGAGAGAATGCATCTGTTCATCCACATCCCAACTGGCCCAATACCACTCTCCGCTATGAGCAGAGGCACCGCCAACGCTTTGATTGCTGGGTCCCCACCATATCTGGCGATTGGGAGCAGGTGCACTTTGGAAAGTCCAAGTGTCATTTTCGCTCGTCCCAAAGCCTTGAGCAGCAACTACTTCGGCTCCTGCACTACTGATCGCGCAGAACAGGATAATTAAACACATTATTGTCCACTTCATGGTCTGGCTCCTTTCAGGGCGGCTGCCAGTTCATCCCAGCTAATCTTATGTCCCTCTGTTCTTTGCAGAAAATGTTCCATATCCTGTTCAGCTTCTCTAGTGTAATTCTTGTATGCTACTACCCGATAGAACATTTGATCCCGAAACTCCACCACGTCATGATGCGTGTATTGTGTGGTGAAACTCCGTCCCAGAAAGTAAAAGAAGTGCTCATCCTCATAAGGGCTTTCGTTGTAGAGCACGATGTAACCATCAGGCGTGATGGGCAGGCTGGAAGGAGGAACGGTGAGCGTAACGGGATCCCAGGATATCACCGCGTCAAGTCCGTTTCCGGTGTCCACCGTCACATTTCCGGGAGCAAAGGCGGCGCGATCAACAGACTGAAGTTTTGGGGTGACGCGGCCTGGCTGCTATTACCAAAACTGTCTCTGGCCATGACCTTCACCCTGGCAGAAGTGGTCTGAGCATAGGGCAAGAGCCATAAGTAAGTGCCGGAATCCTCAAGATCACTCGCTAAATCCAGATATAGCGTGCCACCATTGATGCTGTACTGCAGGGATATGGGATGGGCTGGGAAGTTGTGATCTGTGGCTGACCACAGGATATTTTTGCTTTCACCGATGAACCACTCTTCTCCGCCCTGCGGGCTTAAAAGCTCTACTAAGGGATCGATCGTATCCATGGCAAAATCCTCGCTATCAGCGTGTGAGACCAGAGCCGGGCTCCGGCTGCTCAGCAAGGCTATCATGGCAATCAGTAGCAATCTATGCATCTTTCACCTCCAGGGGATGTAACGAGTCAAAATATTGCAGGGATTTTGTCAATAATTATTTGAAAGTATCAGGGGCTCGTCTGCGGTAAATAGACTACTTTCGCCATTGTCAACAGGCTGATAAATCTTCCAGACCTTTGTACGCGACAAGATGTCGCATCTACATTGTGGAAACGTCATCCTGACGTTTGCATGCGACATGATGTCGCGTCTACAATGTAGGCAGGCATGCCTTGCGTTCCTGCCACTTCGCCTCCGGACTAGCATATCCTTTGCTCATATTCTCTTCTTATCATGAGGCGAACATGGGGTAAACCAGAGTTAATCAGAAGCTTAATCTGTCTGGCTCCAAAGGTTTAAGTGATAAAGCCGCTTGACGTTTCAGGCGAAAACTCATCTTGTGCGATTCAAATCGCACAATATATAGGATGAAACGAGATTTGAATCGCAAAATATACGGTTCCTCCACACCCCCCATCGCTAATTGTAAATCGTACATCGTAAATTGTAAATCGTTTTGCCGCGGGAAGTCAATAAGCCGGATTCTGTAATCCCGGACGAGCCGGAACCGATGTCTATCCCTCTGGGCCGAAACTCACGCTTCGGCTCAAGCTGCTACCCGAAAGCGGCGTGGGCGCGCCATTGCTTTCCTATTTGGCATTGCACCGGATAAGGCATTCCTGGCTACCGCTGTCACCAACAGTACCGGTGGTCTCTTACACCACCATTTCACCCTTACGTGACACCAAATTGGCACCGCGCGGTTTGTTTCTGTGGAGCTGGCTCTGCATTGCTGCAGCTTCCCGTTAGGAAGTATCCTGCCCATGGTGTCCGGACTTTCCTCTATGCGCAAGGCATAGCAGACATCTTTCCTTCCCGCGGCAAAACGATTTACGATTTACGATTTACAATTTACAATTTACAATTTACAATGTACGATGGTGGGGATTAGAGATAGCGGAGCATCTCTCGATCCACCACTCCGGCATAAAGCTCGATGTAGGGCTTTACCGGACTGATATTAATCTTGGGGAAAAACACCTCTTCGATCTGGAAAAAGCCCACGGAAGCGGTCATTTCCACTTCGATGCAGATGGGTTTTTCCTCCCCTTTGCGAATCCTCACCTTCTGGATAGCGGAGGCTGAAGTGCGGTGAATATCACCGGGACGGACTTTGGAAGATAGGATCGTGGGGATTCGGGCACGGCCTTTTTTCCATGGTCGCTGCCATCCCCGATGAGCACCAATCCCGCTTCCAGCGAGTGAATCTTGTGGGTGGCATGTGACCGAAGATGCCTTCGATGGCGATCGAACGCACGGCGGCCTTGAGATTATAATCGTCATCTTTATAGACAGCGGCCAAGACCTTTTCGATGAAAGGCGTAGCGATCTGGATGCTGAGAAATTCGTGGCTGTCACGGGCGATGGTCATGCCCATGTCATGCATCAGGGAGGCCATGATCACGCCCACCAGGGAGTCCTCCGCGCTGCCCACGCGTTCTTTTTCCAGGTTCATCTTGATGCCGGCTTCGTGCAAGAGGTGGAACATCGTGATGGTATTGAGTGTGGCTTTGCGCATGTGCACCGGGCCATGGTCGTTGTAGCCCAGGCGCTTGATGGATACGATGTTCGCGTATTCCTGCAAAGCCTGTATTTCGGGATCCTCAAAAAGCAGTTGCATCGCCTGCAAGGGCTTGCCTTCCAGCATCTTGAGGATTCGTTCTTCGAGCTGTATCTGTTTTACTGATTTATTCATTCTGTCTCCAGTATAGTCTTGGGTAAAAAAAGAGTTTTCGAGTATTTCCCGCAGATTTGCGCAGATCAAAAGCGCAGATTCACGCAGAGGATATATTGGAACGCAGATCGAACTGATGGAACTGATTCACACGATCCATCAGACCATTCTTCATTCTCAATTGTCAATTCTCAATTAAAAAACTCTCTTTGAATCCTCTTTTCTCTTGTCTCTTTGTTTAAATCTCAAAAGCGGTGTTTCAGCTTGAGCAGCAAGCTGGTTGCTGAAGCCACGATGGCGATGGCCATGGCGATGGTTCCCGCGATCATCAGTGTATCAAAAATGTGACGTGAAGCCAAACCATGTTCTCCACTGATATAGGCTCGCATGGCATAATACAAGCTGCGTCCGGGCACCAGCGGGATGATCACACAGATCACAAAGACCGAAACCGGAGTAGCTACTCTTCTGGCCACCACTTCCGAGTATATACATACTAAGATAATTGCCAGGAACACAGAAAGCAACATCGACTTTGTGTAAAACAGCACAATGAGATAGCTGGCCCAGCATAGGCCGCCACCCAGACCGGTGAGCAGCACCCGGAATCCTTTGAGATTGCTACGCAGAGAAAAGCCGATGATGGCCAGGAAGGCCCAGGCGAACTGCATCAGAGTGAGGTTATCCCAAGGTCTCATATCAGTATCCCCAAAGTGCCCATATCTTTAGCATCGCGCCACTGCCGGCCACGATTCCGGAAGTGATCATCAAAGCTTCCACTCCGCGCGCGGTTCCGGATACTAAATCCCCGCTCATCGTGTCGCGAATGGCATTGGTGAGCGCCAAGCCGGGCACCAGGATCATGATCCCACCGCTGATGATGGTATCAAGCCGGATATGAGGCACCCAGGTATCGGATGGTTTTGGCCAGCAGCACAATCAAGGCGGAGGCTAAAGCGTTCAAAAGAAAGTTATTTACCGGCAGACGGGAGATGTATTTGAGGCTGGCGCTCACCAGAAGTCCGATCAGGAAGGCCACGACGAATTCCATCCAAGAACCGCCAAAGAGCAGGCAGAAGAATCCGCTGGTAGCGCCACCACAGAGATTGGTGACCCACATCGGATAGTTACGCTCCGCATCGATGCGTTGCAATTCCATCAGGAAATCCCGGCTTCGGCCTTCGCCGTGACGCAGCTTGCCACAAGATTCACTTTGCAGGCAGTTCACCACCTGGCTTACCTGGGTGATCTTGCCCAGATCGATGCGCGTTGATCCACGCGTTTGATCTGCGTAGTAATTTTGCTGATCGCCATCACTGATACTGAGGAAAATCCCGGTGGGGGTTACAAAGGAATCGGGAGTCCGGATAGCCAAAACTGCGGCATACCGTATGCATCATAGCTTCCACGCGATTGGTGGAGCTTCCGCTTTGCATGCATGATGCGTCCTGTTTCCAAGGCCAATTTACTGCATTCCTGAACCTTAATCTTCTGCATCTTTTTGCTCCTGTAGCAGATTGAGGATGGCTGCAGGCAGACCCAAAAGCTCCGCAATGTGAATCGCGTTCATCGGAGGGTTGCTGTTTTCATCCACCGGGACGCAGGCATAATCCATGGCTTTGGCCAGAGCGCGCAAGCGATGATCCAGACTGCTTTCGGCTTTGAGATTGTGGATGATAATGCTGTTGATACCCTTGATCTGGAAGTGACTGATGCCTTTGACGCGAGTGGGCATGGTGTAGTGAGTCGCAGCAATGGTGGTATGTGTGCTCATGGCCAGATGCCTGATCACGGCTGTAGCCAGGGCTTCACCCTCAGTGGGGTTAGTTCCACGCGCAAATTCATCCAAAAGATACAAACCCCGTCCGGGATGAGCTAAAGCCTTATTCAGTGCCACCACTTCCGCTCCAAAAGAAGATAGGTTTTCGCTTTCCTGTTCGTTGTTGTAAAACACATAGTCATAATATGGCATCTCTGCTTCATCAGCAGGCAAGGGAATGCCCCTGCGAAAGAGTTCCGCGCATTGGGCAAGCGCTCTGAGCAGACTGGTTTTGCCGCCCATATTGGGCCCGGTGATCAGGTTGGCCTTGTCATCAAAGCGGATATCCAGGCTTTGATAATGCCGTCCGCCTTGCAGAAGCGATAGCTCCAAAGCCAGATTGCGTAAGCCTTTCAGGCATATCTGAGGTGATCGATCCGCTTCCATCCCGGGAATAACGCAGGAATAGCAGAGGCCAAACTCGGCCAGCATATAGTCCCAACCAAACTCCGCGCAAGTCTCAATAGCGCGTGTAATCACCGCTTTGAAGGAAAAGACCCCGGTGCTGAGCCGGGCCAAAACTCGCTCTTCTTCAGCTTCAATTGCTGTGTTCAGGCGATCGATCTCGGCCTTGATGGAGTTTGTGGAAGGCGAATCCGCCAGGCCAAAGCTGAGATTGGCCACGCTCTGGGCTGTGAGCACAAAGTATTGGGAATGTTCCAGTTTGCTGATCAATTCGCCCTCACTGCGGGAAAGGCAAAAGCTCTCCTTCAGTTTGGGGATTCCGAGCTTGGACTTTGCTTCCTTGAGCAGGGCATGACGCTCGTGTTTCAGGCTCAGAGTCTGCTGCTGTCGCTCTTTATCAAGATCGGACAGACGGGAACTATATAGCGGAGATAGCCTGAAACCGGGTAATCCTGAGCTTTCGGGATCCAGGAACTCAAACACAGCGCTCAGATCCACCCAGTCATAGGCCTCAAGTTTCTGGGTCAGAGCATAGGTCATAAGCTTCTGGTAGTGATAGATAAAGCTTTTGATCTCATACAGATCAGGCAAACTCAAGGGACTGCCTTCAGGCGGCAGATAGAAGGCGCAAGATGCGAGAGGATTTCTTGCCATTTATGATGTGGCTGTGAGCGGAGGCGATCCATCAAGGCAGCACGACGCGAATATGCACAGGATACCTCTTCCCCGCAGGAGAGGGCATGGGCAATCCGATGGCGTTTGATGCCCGCCAGAAAACTGCTCGGTGCCAGGATCAGATCATAAATCTGCGTAAGTTCCAGATTGTCTCGCTGTCTCTTATTCATCCCTTTGCTTTAATACTCCCTTGATGTTAATCAGTTTAAGTATCAATTCCTGAATCAGGGCAGGGCTGTCAATCTTTTTGTGTGAAATTGGGTTTGAGCAATGCCTGAGCTTTGATGGTAGAAACCTCATCCTGACGTTTGATAGTAGAAGCGTCTTCCAGACGCTTGTATGCTTCAGGATGAAGCATCCTGGAGTTTGGACATTATTTACTGGTTTACAGCCATCCCAGCCCTCTTGTTTATGTATAGATTGAGCTCTTTTTGCAGCTCCTCATCAGCTGCGAGCTCTTTTCGCATCAGATTGACCATATCATTGCACGACGGTCGTATGGAACCCTTTCTCCACTTGGGTTGAGGCATGTAGCCATCGCCTCGGTGGATGCCGTAGCATTTCAAGCTAACAAGCAACATAATGCTATATGCTGCAATGAGTAATGCCGGAGCTTTGATTACGGCGTTCATATTCCAAACCTGAGCCTGTCCCAGCCCCAGATTATTCTTTTCATCGCGGTGGTTTACTTCTATCTCCCAGCGGTTTATGTATTGCTGGATGAGGACTTCTGCGCTTAGTGTATGGTCATTGGTCAGAATGTATGCTTCTTTCTTATAGTTCTGTTTGCGGCCATAAGATTTGTAAGGCTTGGGAGCAATGACGATCAGCCTTAGTTCCTGACGTCCCGCGCCTCGTTGCCACAGGACTTTATCGACTTCTTTGTATCTAACTGTGCGCAGTTTCTTGCCAATAAACAGCTTTGTCTTCTTGTAGGGTATATCCTCATCCTGGCGTACAGATTGCGGAGTAAAAGTCTCTTTGGAATAATAGCATCTTGATGGAGCTTCTGCCCGATGGCATAGTGAAGCATCCTTGCGACATCGGGCAACAATACTGATC
>JAJOKA010000150.1 GCA_021206555.1 Candidatus Cloacimonadota bacterium
GACAGTCTTGCCTTGCATGGCGAGGCCATAAGCCAGGTTCACGGCCACGAAGCTTTTACCCACGCCGCCTTTACCGCTCATCACCATGACGCGGTGTTTGATCTTGCCAAGATTTTTGGCAATCTGGAGATCTTTCTCGTCTGCCATCTATTTTTCCAGCTCCCTATTGATCCAGTCCAATTGAGCTTGCAGCTCTTGCTTTTCCGCTTCCAGATTTTCTTTGCTGTATTGATAATCCGCGCGGTAGGGAGCGCAGCCCTGCCAACGGTTTCGAAATCCACGGCCGGCTCTACGCCCGCCACCAAAAGCCAATCCTCTGCCACAGGGACCCATTCCGCGTCCCATTCTTCCATCGCCCATCGGGCCAGTTCCATCACGATATGGCATCTTATACTCCTTCTTTTAGTTGATTGTTTTGATATGCTTGATAGGCTTCACGGATGTTCATGCCACCCGCACCGACATAAATCTTTAGCTTCATTTTGCTCAGGATGGCAGCAGCATTACCTCCGGGGCCGTTTCCCGTGATCAGGACATCGGGATTGAGCTCAAAGATCAACTGCGCGGTCTTTGGCCCGGCCCCGTGTTCCACGTTTTTGATCTCACGATTATCCGTGCTGCTGAGTTCGTTCTTTTCTCGTCATAGACGAGGATGTAGTCTGTGCGGCCGAATCTGGGGTCAATCCTGGCGTCCCAGCCTTCGCCACTTGCTGTAAAAACTATTTTCATCGTATCTCCTTGATGGCGTTCCAGATCTCTGCAAAGACGGGTTGCCATTTTGCATTGTTTTCTTCCACCACGTTTTTGCCTGCGGTGATGGCTTTTTGAAAGTCCTGGTCATAGTCCAGATCAGCCAGATGGCGGATGCCTTCGTGCATGAGCCAGGTCTTGATGCCGGCTGTGATTCGGGGATTGATATCTGCTTTGTTGATGATGCAGGCAGCCGGTATGCGGAATTTTTGGATCAGTTCCCAAAGCCGGGCCAGATCACTATGCGCTGAAAGGCTGGGTTCGGTGACCATCAACACAGCGTCTGCCCCTGATAGCGATGAGATCACGGGACATCCGATGCCCGGAGAGCCATCGACCAGGATGAAATCCTTAGCTTCGGTTTTGGCCAAAGCCTGGGCTTCATGCTTCACTTTGGCCACCAACTTGCCGGAGTTATCCGCGCCGATATCGAGCCTGGCATGAACCAGGCTGCATCCATAGCGGGTGTCACTTAGGAAGCATTGGCCTACATTCTGCTCTTCCAAACGGATTGCTTCCACCGGGCAAAGATGATAGCAATACGCGCAGCCTTCGCAATCCAGGCAGAACCCGATATCCGGCATCACTTTTGGTGATCGCGTCAAAGCGGCATTTATCAGCACAAAGACCACAAGCGGTACACATAGCGGGATCGATCACGGCTTTGACACCGCTAAAGAAGTCATCGCTCTTTCGGGGATGGGGGGAGAAGATCAGATGCAGATCAGCCGCGTCCACATCGCAATCGGCAACCACCAGATTATCTTTGGCGATCCAGGATAGGGCTGCAACTACCGAGCTTTTGCCGGTGCCGCCTTTTCCGGAAATGCATACTATCTCTTTCATAAGGCAGCCTCCATGTGCTTGATAATCTGATCCAGTGCTTCATCAACCGCGGGAAAGCCCTGATAGAGGATATCGCCTTGAGAATAAGCGATGGCGATTTCGCGAGCATGAGGAATCTTTGCCAGAAGGGGGATGTTTTCTCTTTTCAGGTAGTCCAGGACATCGCTGTTGCCAATGCCCCAACGGTTTACCACCACGCCAAAGGGCTTGCCCAAGTGTCGCATGGTTTCCACGGCCAGGCTAAGGTCATAAAGCCCAAAGGGAGTAGGTTCCGTGATCAAGATGGCGTAATCCGCTGTCTTGGTGGCAGATATCATGGCGCAGGAAGTGCCGGGAGGGCTGTCCAGAATCTGATAGTCATGCCCGGCAAAATGCTTGTCTGCATAGCTGAGTGCCTGAGATATAAGCGGTGAAGCCTGCTCCAGTCCGATGTTCAGACGGCTTTCCACAAAGTCCAGCTTACCCAGGCTTTGGTGTTTCAGGGTTCCCAAGGGCAAAGCCTGCATGGGCAAGGCATTAACCGGGCAGAGCTCGCTGCAGGCGTGGCAGGAATGGCAAAGCTCCGGCATCACCATAATGTAGTCTCCAAGCTTGATGATGGCGTTGTATCTGCACAGCGAGGGGCACTTACCACACAGATTGCAGGCATTCTGTTGCCAAACTGGCACCATGCGCCTGGCTTCAATAGTAACGATGCATTGGCCTTCAATGAATATGCCGCCATTGGGCTCTTCCACGTCCAGATCCAATAACAGAGTGTTTTTGCTTTCAGCAAGCTTCAGGGCAAGATTCACGGCCAGGGTGGTTTTTCCGGTGCCACCCTTGCCGCTGGCAATGGCAATTCTCATCAGTGGTCACAGCGGTTGTCGCCAGCCTCCAGTTTGTGATCAATGTACATCTGCACCAATTCGGTGAGGGGCAGAGGGCAGACTCCGATGATCACCTCGATGCCGTTTTGCTGAAAAAGTTCCTGAGCTTTGATGCCCATGCCACCGGCGATCACCACGCTTACGCCAAGTTCGTGTAAAAACCTGGGATGAGATCCGGGCTCGTGCACAGGGGGATCGATGATTTCATGGTTTACAATCTTCCCATCTTCAATGGTGAAGACGGCAAAGGCCTCACAATGTCCGAAGTGTGAGCTGAGTTCGTTTTGAGATAGAGGTAATGCAAGTTTCATGTGTTCTCCAGTTTGTATATCTTTATTTGGGTGTATCGAGTAGGTCAACGGCACCTGCGGCAGCGACGGCAACCGCGAATGAAGCAGTCATTAAGGCTGATGATGCGCTCCGAACCGCAAGCGGGGCAGAGCTCTGGTTTTTCTGCCATTGGGGGCAAACTGATCCGGTGGTGACAGGCTTCGCAGAGATAGTGATGCTCGCTGAGCTCGATCTCTCCGCCTTCAATCAGGAAGGAGCGCCCTTCCACCAAAGCTGTGCTGAGCTTTTTGCGCGCGGATTCATAGATGCGGGTAACGGTGGGACGAGAGACATTCATCATGCCGGCTACCTCTTCGTGTATCTTGCCTTCATAATCGATCAGGCGCAGAACTTCATATTCTTCCAGATTCAACACTACAGATTGGCCATAGCGTGGACGCATCCACATGGGACGAAAGCCCTTTACGATGGGCAGTTCTTGCAGCATTCTGAGATTTTTACTTCGTGGCATCAGGTCTCCCTATTCACCGATATTTGGTCATAGCCAAGTGAACATATGTTCAATATTCTGAGCCCCGCTTTTTTGTCAAGTTCAATCGACTTGGAAAAATCAGA
>JAJOKA010000121.1 GCA_021206555.1 Candidatus Cloacimonadota bacterium
GCTTTTTCATACATTTCCTTGGTCTTTGCTTTTGTCTGAAGTCATTAGTTTTCAAGTGGCTATATGTGTCCAAAACAAGAATTCTTAACAAAGAGGAGGAGGGTAATTGAGAGTTGAGAGTTGAGCTACACGATCTCGATCCTTGAAAACTCGAGAACCTTAAAACCTCAAGACTTCACAACTCCGCTGCTGGAAGTCGAAAGCGCACATAGTCATCGGCTCCGCTTCAGGAATGGAAGATGAACGTAATTGGCTTGGCTTCAATGAATTGCTATAGCGCTTACAACTCCCAGGGAGGCAAATATGCGTGCATCTGCGCCTTTATCTGTGCCAATCTGCGGAAAATGAAAATGGCGATCCGAAGACCGCCATCACGTCGTCTTGTAGAGCAGTGTATTAGTTCAAGCTGATAAAGCCGTTTGCTTCCACGATCTTCTGACCTTCAGGGCCTTGGATGAAGCCGATATAGGCGCCCACGTTTCCGCTGGCTTTGCCATTGGTGTACATATAGAGTTTGCGGGAAAGCGGATAGCTGCCGTCTTTCACAGTTTTTTCGGTGGGCATCACGCCATTCACCGGAACTGCTTTCACGTTATCATTAAGGTATCCCAATCCGGCATAACCGATGCCACCGGGAGTTTGGCCTACCGTGCTAACCACGGCATTATTTGATGCCAGCATTTGGGCAGAGGCATCCACTTTGGCGCCTTTGAGGGCTTTTTCGTTGAAGACTTCAAAGGTTCCGGAGGCCACATCTCTGGAAACGATCACGATGGGAAGGTTATCGCCGCCCACCTGATTCCAGTTTTTGATCTTGCCGGTGTAGATATCTTTTATCTGAGCAGCGCTGAGCGCGGAAACTTTGTTTGAAGGATGCAGGATCATAGCAATTCCATCATTAGCAACGGCATAACCACGAGGATCGATGCCATTGGCGCGAGCAGCACTGAGTTCTTTGGATTTGATCATGCGAGAAGAATTGGCGATCTGCACAGTACCGTTTTGCAGAGAGGCAATGCCCACTCCACTGCCGCCACCGCGCACAGAGATGTTGATGTTCTGATATTTATTCATAAAGGCTTCGGCTGTAGCCTGGGCGATAGGCAGTACTGTGGTGGAACCACTGCAAGTGATGGTTTGAGCCAGGATCGGCAGCATCAGGCTGAGGGCGAGCAGGATCATCATATATTTCTTCATTGTTGTTCTCCTAGGTTTTCTTCTTGTTTTGCGTTCATTACTTTCAGTGAGTTTGAGAAGCGCCATTTTGAGCTGCGCCATCACTTGCAGCTGATCTTTCGCGCCATCGGCATAGCCGGCAGCAGAATCATCTTCGTTGTAAGTCTTGCTAGTCACGTTTAGTTGCAGGTTCATCTTGGCTTTGCCGCCATCATCATGCATAAAGTTGTAGTTCACGCCACCGGTGATGGCATTGAGCTTGTGTTTGCTGCTATCGCTGCGATCGCTTTCGTCCCACATATCATAGCGACCCACCAACTGGATATCGCGTCCGATCATGGCTTTTCAGATTCAGAGTGGGGAAGATCATGATGCCGCTGGCAGTGTAGTCATTGGCTTCCAGAGTTTCGGAGTGTTTCACATCCTTCATCAGGTATTCCACCAGGACGTCCACCGGACCATATACCGCGCGCACCAGAGCGTCGGCTAGCATTTGTTCCTGATATTTGGGATTGATGCTGTCGTCACTGAGCAGGTTTTCGCGTTCCACACTGTTCATCATCACGCTGCCACCCAAGCTGATGCCGGGGATGGGAGTTAGGCGCACATTGGCCAGATAGCCAAAAGCGGTGTTATCTTTGAGGGCAGAGCCGAACTTTTTGTAGCCTTCGCCATTGTAAAGACCCACAGCATAGCTGCCCATTCCGGAAGGAAGGTAACCATTGAGGCTAAGGCCGTAGTCAGCGGAGTTGACCAGTTTGTATTCATCTGACGGAGCTTTGCCGATCAGGGTGTAATCCCAATCATAAATACTGCCAAAATACACTTTCTGCAAGCCAGCCGTGAAGACCATATCCTGCACGGGCATCAGATTGGCAAAATCCACATAGCCATACTTGAGCTTAAGGCCGGCGCCATCAACTTCGGTATCAGTAGAAAAGATATCGATGGTAAAACGGGCTTTGGTATCTTCAGAAAACGCGGTCTCCAGGCCGAAGTAGCCTCTTTCAAGGGCGAGGTAGTTTTTGAGGATTTCGTCGTCGCCGGTAGCGCCATTGCGGGATTGCTGCATGGTCCAGCGGCTCCAGAACTCACCACTCAGCTTCGTGCTTTGTGCCATACTGACAGTGCAGATCAGCGTAATTAAGATCAATAGGAATACATGTTTTTTTCATTGATTTCTCCAATGCGGTTTTTTTTGTATCTGCCCTCTTATAGGAGCCAAGTGTTAAGATTTGATAAGCCCAAAGTTAGTTTTTCTTGATCTTGGCGGGTGCGGCATTGTGATATCAACAAAGAGGAAAGAGAAAAGAGGATTCAAAGAGAAAAAGAGTTTGTTTAACACAGAGGATAAGAGGATAAGAGAATAAAGGATGGACAATTGAGCTGCACCTCATCAAAACCTGAAAACCCGAAAACCTCAAAACTTCTTAAGATCATGCAATCACATGGATCATGGGGATCAGTTTCCATCATAATCCGCGTAATCAGCGTGCTTTTTAAACAAAGAGGAAAGAGAAAAAGAGTTTGTTTAACACAGAGGATAAGAGGATAAGAGAATCAAGGATGGACAATTGAGCTGCACCTCATCAAAACCTGAAAACCCGAAAACATGAAAAGCTCAAAAACTTCAAAAGATCATGGGGATCAGAGTTCCATTCTTGTGGCCCTGCCGGCCTGACGTCTCAGTTACTTATAGTTTACCTCATGTTCCACTCATGCTATGAGGGGATTATGAGCTAAAGCAGGAGTAAAGTAAAGCGCTGCCGGAGGGCAGAGTGCCGGAGTGCTTGGTTCTTGGTGCGTAGTGCTTGGTTCTTGGTGAAATCTGAGATCATGCAGATCATATGGATCACATGGATCAGAGTTCCATCAAAATCCGCGCATCCGCATGCTTATCAAACAAAAAGGCAGGAGAATCAAGAAAGGGAAGTTAGCTGTGCCTCGTCAAAAACGCCATAACGTCAAAACCTCAAAACTTGATAACCCCGCTGCTGGAAGTCGAATGCGCACGATGTTATCATCTCCGATACAGGATTGGGAGACGAGCATACTTAGTTTGGCTTCACGAAATTGGGATAGCGCTTACGACTCCCAGGGAGGCAAATCTGCGTTCATCCGCGCCTTTGTTCTGCGAAAATCTGCGGGAAATCGCAGAACCCCTCCATCACCAAAACGAAGATTTCATTGACAGGATTCCAGTCTTAAATAAGTGTTACCATTACTGGGCTTTTGCTTAAAGCAGCAGTCCCTCAATCTCTTAAATGGAGCTATATAATGAAGATACTGATCACCGGCGGAGCGGGCTTTATCGGTTCGCACCTGGCTGAACGCCTTTTGGCGGAAGGCAACGAAGTGTATGCCATAGACAATCTTTCCACGGGAAGCCTGGATAACATCGAAAGCTTCCGCAATAACCCGAAGTTTCATTTCACCACGGGCACCATCCTGAACCGTGAATTGATGGATTCGCTGATCTCCAAAGTTCAGCAAGTATATCATCTCGCAGCCGCGGTGGGCGTAAAAATACATCATCGAAAACCCCCCTGCTTTCGCTCAAGACAAACATCGTGGGCACGGATAACGTGCTTGAATTGTGCAATAAATACAAAGCCAAAGCCTTGATCACTTCCACCAGCGAGATCTATGGTAAAAGTGAGAAAGTGCCTTTTGCCGAGCAGGATGACCGCCTTTTGGGATCCACTCACATCAGTCGCTGGGGCTATAGCTGTTCCAAGGCCATTGATGAATTCATGGCACTGGCCTTTCACCGGGAAAAGAAGCTGCCGGTGGTGATCGTGCGATGTTTCAATACCGTGGGCCCCAGGCAGACCGGGCAATATGGCATGGTGCTGCCCAAGTTCATCAAAGCGGCACTTTTGGATCAGCCCATCGTGGTCTATGGCAGTGGTAAACAAACCCGCTGTTTTGCCGATGTGTCAGATGTGGTGGAAGCTTTTGTGAAACTGATGAACAGCCCCGAATGTGAAGGTGAGATTTTCAATGTAGGCACCACAGAGTCAATCAGCATCGCGGACTTGGCAGAGAAAGTAAAGGCCATGTGCGGCAGCAAATCCAAGATCGAATACATGAGCTATGAAGCCGCGTTTGAGGAAGGATTTGAGGATATGATGAACCGCATGCCGGACTTAAGTAAGATCAATGAATATATAGGTTATGAACCCAAATACAAGCTGGATGACATCATTCAGCGCATGATCGAGTATTATGAAAACTAAGCTGCTGTGCCTCGCCCTGATCCTTTGCGCGATAGGCCTTTGGGCTCTGGAAATCCCCCTTTCCGGCACACCCCAGATCAGTGTGAGCATCACCGGTTTTGTCCGCAATCCCGGAAACTACAAAGTGAACCCCACGGATCGGCTCTCCGACCTTTTACACAAAGCCCAGCAGGAGCTGATCATCAGCCAGCAACAGGTGCCGGAAAGGCCGGAAGAAGAGGATTTGCAGCAGAAGCTGAATCCCATACCACTACTGAGAAGCAAAGATGAGCTGTTGCCGGAATTTGAGCAGCTGCAAGGCCTGCGCCAAGTGGAACTAAAAAGAAACGGCCAAAGCACTTATTACGATCTGATGAAGTTCTATAGACTGGGCGATATCGGGCAAAACCCCATCCTGCGTGATGGTGATCTTGTGCACATCCGCGTCGTGGAAGACCTGATCAGCGTGAATGGCTGCGTGGGACATCCCGGAGACATGGAATATCGAGCAGGTGATACCCTCAAAGATGTTCTGGCTTTGGCCCATAACCCCTTGCCCGGTGCAGAACTCAGCGCCATCCGCATCAGTCGCTATCAGGGCAGCGGACAGCCCTACCGCTATGAAATCGTGAATCTGGATTCAAACCCGGACGCGATCAATACACTCATCCTCCCATCTGATCGGATCATGGTGCCCTATGATGCCTTGTATCGCGCCAAAAAGACGGTGACGGTATCGGGTGAATTCAAGAATCACGGTGAATACCTCGTTGATGACGATGCCACGGTGTGGGACCTGATCAAGCTTGCCGGAGGACTGACCGAATACGCTGATCTGAGCAATGCCGTAATGCTGAGCAAGAGCTTCTTTGAAAATCCCAATGGCGAGTTTGAGCGTTTGAAACTGCGCAGCATGGCTGAATTAACTCCGCTGGAATATTCCTATATGCGCACCATCATCAGGCAGGCTAAAGGCCTTTATTCGATTGATTTTGTGAAACTGGTGGCATCGGAAGGCAAAGAGGCAAATCGCGGTGTAAACCATCAAGACTATATCTACATCCCCAAAAAACTTAATGCGGTGTGGGTGAGCGGACAGGTTCGTCGCCCGGGATTGATCGAATATAAAGAAGGGCAGGACTACCGCTACTATATAAATCAAGCCGGTGGCTATGCCAGCAACAGCCTTTATCGCGGAAGCAGAATCCTGCGAGCCAATAGCGGTAATTGGGTGAAAGTAAGCAAGAGTCAAAGAGTGATGCCCGGCGACACGGTGTTTGTGCCGGACAAAATTGACCGTCACTTCTGGACTGACGTGAAGGATATCGTAACGGTCGCGGCCTCAGCCCTCACGATCATCATTGGCATCCAAAACCTGACCAGATAGTATATGTAACGTAGCATTCCGATGCTACGATATAAAAGATTAGAGTAAATGAGTTCGTAGCTTTTGAAAGCTACGTTACGATATAGATAAGGAGTACAAATGAAAGTACCGATGCTGGATCTGAATGCCCAATATGAGCCCCTGATGGCTGATATCCGGGTTGCGCTGGACAAAGTGTTTACAGAGCATCATTATATCATGGGCTCTCAGGTGAAAGCCCTGGAAGAACGCATGCAGGAATATCTGGGAATCAAACATGCCATCGGCTGTGCTTCGGGCACGGATGCCCTGGTATTGGCCATCAAGGCCTTGGGTATCGAGGAAGGCGACGAAGTGATCACCACTCCTTTCACCTTTTTTGCCACAGCGTCATCCATTTGGCGCAATCATGCCCGTCCTGTATTTGTGGACATCGATCCCAAAACCTTCAATCTTGATCCTGCCAGGATCGAAGCGGCCATCACCCCTCGCACCAAAGCCATCATGCCGGTGCATCTCTTTGGGCAGTGCGCAGATATGGAAGCCATCATGGCGATCGCCACCAAGCACAATCTCAAAGTGATCGAAGACAATGCCCAGGGCATTGGCAGCACCTGGAATGGCAAGATGAGCTGCTCTTTTGGTGATATCGGAACTCTTTCCTTCTTCCCCAGCAAAAACCTCGGTGCCATGGGTGATGCCGGAATGTGCCTGACCAATGACGACGAAATGGCGGCAAATTTGCGTCAGCTCCGCGTGCATGGCGAAAACCCCAAGTATTATCACAAATGGGTGGGACTCAATAGCCGTCTGGATACCATGCAAGCCGCAGTGCTTTTGGTGAAGCTGGAAGCCCTGGCAGCCTGGAGTGAAGCCAGACGCGCCAATGCCGCTTACTATAATGAACATCTTGCCGGCATCGAGGATCTGACTACTCCCTACATCGATCCCAAGGCTGTGAGCATCTATAATCAATACACCCTGGTCACATCCCCGTCGGGACGCGCTGATGAAGCATCTGCAAGACAAAGGCATAGGCTGCGCGGTATATTATCCCCTGCCTCTGCATCTGCAAGAATGCTTCAGCGAATTGGGATACAAAGAAGGGGATCTGCCCATCTCGGAAGCCATGGCTCAAAAAGTGCTTTCCATCCCCATCTATCCCGAATTAACGCAGGAAATGAAAGATTACGTGGTAGAATCCATAAAAGAGTTTTACCGCTGAGGAGATCAATGTGCACTATATAGTTTGCATCAAGCAAGTCCCCAATACCACAGAGATCAAGATTGATCCGGTGACCAACACCCTGGTGCGCGAGGGCGTGGAAAGCATCCTGAATCCTTTTGATGCTTATGCCATCGAAGAAGCCGTGCGCCTCAAAGAAGCCCATGGCGGCACGGTTACAGCCATCAGCATGGGCCCGCCTCAAGTGGAAGCAACCCTGAGGGAAGCGGTGTCTTTGGGCGTGGACAATATCATCCTGCTCAGTGACCGCAAGTTTGCCGGAGCAGATACCTGGGCTACGAGTTATACACTTGCAGCGGCTATCAAGAAACTGGGAGACTACACCTTGATCCTCACCGGGCAACAGGCCATCGACGGTGATACAGCGCAAGTGGGGCCTGGGATTGCAACTCATTTGAAGCTGCCCCAAACCTGCTTTGTGCGCAAGATAGTGAGCATCGAAGCCTGCAAGGCTACCGTGGAACGCCTGATGGAAGACGGGATTGATACCGTGGAAATGCGGCTTCCGGCCTTGATTTCGGTAGTAAAGGAGATCAATACTCCGCGCCTGCCTCGCTACGGGGCAAACGCAATGCCAAATCAGCTGAATTGACGGTGTGGACTGCCGATGATCTGGGCTTGGATGAGAAAATGATCGGGCTCAATGGTTCGCCCACTCAAGTGCTCAATATCTTCAGCCCCAAACACGACAAGCAGGTGGAAAAGTTTGATGGCGATAGCGATCAAGCTGCAGAACTGGTAGTGCGCCGCTTGCACGAAATTACCAAGAGATAGCAGATGCTGCAGTTTCCGAATATCAGTCCTGAGATAGCGAGCTTCAGCCTGCTGGGAATGCAATTCCATATCCGTTGGTATGGCCTTTTCTATGTGCTCAGCTTTGTGTTGGCATATTTCTTATATAGGCACATGTTGAAGCTGAAAGGGATCAGCCTGCCCCGCGAGCAATATGAATCCGCCATCTTCTATGTGATGCTGGGCGTAATCATCGGTGGCAGAATGGGCTATGTCTTGTTCTACAACTTCCTGTATTACCTGGTGCATCCGTTGGAGGTATTTGCCGTCTGGGAAGGCGGAATGAGCTTCCATGGCGGTGCTTTGGGCGTGATCATCGCCGGTATCCTCTTCAGCCGCAAATACAAGTATTCTTTCATGGATCTTGCCGATGCTGCCATTCCATTGGTGGCAGCTGGTTTAGCATTAGGAAGGCTGGGCAATTTCATCAATGCCGAGCTTTGGGGCAAGGTCTCCACCGTGCCTTGGGCCATGGTCTTTCCCGAAGCGGGAGAGCTGCCTCGCCATCCCACTCAGCTTTATGAGATGTTCACCGAAGGTATTCTCTTGGGCATCGTGTCCTACATCATGCTGCGCAAAAGCGCGCGCAAGGGCATGGTATTCTGGACCTTCATCGGTGGTTATGGCATCGTGCGCTTCCTTATCGAGTTTGTGCGCGTGCCGGACGACATCAGTTTTTACACTGATTTTGGCTTCATCTTTGGCTTTATGAGCATCGGGCAATTCCTCTCTTTACTGATGATCATTGCCGCCACCATCGGAATCCTCAGGATCTACCGGAGAGCAACATGAAGCGCGCATTGATCATAGCTCTATGCCTGCTGAGCCTGATCCTGGCATCATGCGCGGGATTGGGACTCACTGAAGAGCAGAAGCTCATGCGTGAACTGCGTAAGTGGGAAAACTTCAGCGGTAATGGGATCATCGAGCTTTCCGCCCTGGGACTGAGCCTGCGCAAGCCCTTCAGCTTCTCCAAGAGCATGGCTGAGCTGCGTTTGGACGTGATCGAAGGCGGCATCTTCGGAGCTGGAGCTTCACCTCTGCTCACCCTGTATGTGGGAGAATATCTGGCCATCAACGCTCCCATCATGCCGGCCTTGGAACTGCTCAATCTGAAGGACAAAATCCCTGCCGGAGCCTTGGCGCTCTTCTCCTCATCGGATTATATTATGAATAACTACGGTGCCGAGATCATTGCCAATAAAGCCATCGTACGCGATGACCTCAGTGTGAACTTCAAAAAGAACTATCAGCTTGATTCCGTGGTGGACAAAGCTTCCGGAACCAGCATTGCTGCCCGCTATACCAACCGTGGAGACCTGGACACCATCGAGATCAAGACCAATATGCCGATAGCGGCCAAACTCATCTTTGACTCTGTGGATTATAACCGTCCCCAGATCCTGCCCCTGCCCCAAAAACCCAATGCGTCAGGCACTTTGCAAGACCTCTTTCAAGGTGGTGGGATCATGGATATGTTTAAAGGCTTATTGGGGAATTGAGTCCCGTAACCTAGCATTCAGATGCTACGACACACAAGATTAAGCAAAAGAGATCGGAGCTTCGGAAAGCTCCGTTACATAAGAATGAGGAAACATGATTGAACGCTACAGCCTGCCCGAAATGCAGCGCATCTGGACCCTGGAAAACCGCTATGAATGCTGGCTCGAAGTAGAGCTTGCCGCGGCAAAAGCCATGCACGATATGGGCATGATCCCGGACGAAGACTATCAAAACATCAGTACCAAAGCAGATTTTAGCGTGGAGCGCATTGCCGAGATCGAGGAAATCACCCGGCACGACATCATTGCCTTCCTCACCAATGTGGCCGAATACGTGGGCCCCTCTTCCCGCTGGATCCATTATGGCATGACCTCTTCCGACGTTCTGGATACTGCCAGCGCTTTGCAACTCAAGCAAGCAGGAGAGCTGATCCTTTCAGAACTGATGCGCCTCAGCGAAACCCTGAAGCTGAAAGCGCGTGAGCATAAACAGACCCTCTGCATGGGACGCAGCCACGGCATTCATGCCGAACCGACTTCCTTCGGACTGAAGTTTGCGCTGTGGTATGATGAGACAAACCGCAATATCAAACGTTTGGAAGATGCGATTGCCATCGTGAGCGTGGGACAATTCTCCGGAGCAGTGGGCAACTATGCTCACCTTGATCCCGAAGTGGAGATCCGCGCCTGCAAACATCTGGAGCTGAATCCGGTGAACATCTCCACCCAGGTGATCCAGCGCGATCGCCATGCCCAATTCCTCTTTTGCCTGGCAGCCAGATCGGCAGCACTCTGGAAAAGATCGCTCTGGAAATCCGCCATCTGCAACGCACGGAAGTGCGCGAAGCGGAAGAGAACTTCTCAAGGGGTCAAAAAGGCAGCTCCGCCATGCCCCATAAACGCAATCCCATCCTCAGTGAACAGCTTTGCGGACTGGCCCGCATCCTGCGCGCCAATGCCAATGCCGCCATCGAAAACAACGCTCTCTGGCACGAACGGGATATCTCTCACTCCAGCGTGGAACGCGTGATCCTGCCCGATAGCAGCATCCTCACTCACTATATGCTGTCCAAAGCCAGCGCGATGATCGACAGCCTGGCCGTCTATCCGGAAAACATGATGAAGAACATCGAGCTTACCCATGGCCTGGTGTTTTCCCAAGCCCTGCTCCTGCACCTGGCAAACCTCGGAATGAGCCGCGAAATGGCCTATTCCCTGGTACAATCTGCAGCCATGAGATCAATCACCGAAGGCCTTGATTTCAAAGAGCTTATCCTGGCCACTCCCGAGATCACAGAGCTCTCTTCACCAGACGAGATCGAAGATATCTTTAGCTATGACCGCTATCTCAAACACGTTGACTTTATCTACAAACGCTGTGGAATCCAGGGGTGAATGGGGACTGGGGACTAGAGATGAGAACCGTAGCATTCCGATGCTACGACATAAACAAGAGAAAAAGAGTTCGGAGCTTTTGAAAGCTCCGTTACTAAAGGAGACTAAATGAAGAAACTCATATTACCCATCCTTGCCCTGCTCTTCATTCTGCCCATCTTCGCCCAAAACGCGGAACGCATCACCGGCGTCTGGTTCAATGGCGAAAAAACCAGTAAGATTGAGATCAGCCAGGCCGAAGACGGCAGCTTCATCGGCAATATCGTTTGGTTGAAAAGAACCCAACGATGCCCGGGGCAAAGCCAAAACCGATTCCAAAAACCCGGATGAAAAGCTTAGCAAACGCCCTTTGATGGAATTACAGGTGCTTTCCGGGCTCAGCTATGATGGCAAAGGCAAATACAGCGGTGGCAAGATCTACGATCCCAAAAGCGGAAAAACCTACTCCGCCAAAGCGGAAATGCCCAATAACAACACCCTGGCCCTGCGTGGCTTCATCGGCATCTCGCTGGCCGGCAGAACCGATACCTGGACCAGAACCACCAAATGAGCCAATACATTCTCTCTGATGCCGGTATTCTCTCTCAAATCAAGAGATTGCAATACCGGCAGCAGATCCTGCCTTTGCTGCTGATAGCCGCTTCGTTCATCATCTCGGCCTTGCTGCAAAGCCACAATTGGTTGAAGTATCTGGGCTACGCGCTCACCATGATCGGGGTGGGCTTATACATCAAAAACTACCTCAGTTTCCGCTATCGCAACCGCATTGCCAGACCCCTTCCGGATACCATCTATTCCCCCATCACCGGCAAAAGTGACCAAAGTCAAAAGTCAGGGTGAAATCACTCAGCTTAGCATCCGCAAAAACTGGCTTGATCCTGTGGAATCCGCTGTCCCGATGATGGCTGCTACTGGCAGGATGATGCCTGAAACTGGCCATCAGCGACGCTCAGATGATATTTCGCTTTTCCGCAAACCGCATGATCCGCGTCCCCAAAGCCGAAATGAAAGCCGGCGAAGTGATCGCCCTGATGATCGGGGGTGGCAACTGTCAGATCTCGATCCCGGGAAAGCTGAAGCTCACATTACACAAAGGTGATGACGCCCAAGCGGGAGAATCCGGGATCATCGAAGCCATTTCATAGAATCCTAACCCCTAAAACCTAAGCAACTGCTTGATCTTCTGCGCCAGGAGCTCGGCGCTAAAGGGCTTTTGGATAAAGGGGATCTCGTCTTCGTCTTCGCTCACGCCCAGGGGTTGCAAGATGTCATCCGTAAAACCGGACATGAATAATAGCTTCTGACGGGGATATCGCTCCCGGATGCGATCTGCCAATTCGCGTCCATTCATCCCGGGCATGATGATATCCGTGATCACCAAGACCGGTTCAAGCCCACGCCCCAGCTTGTGCAGAGCTTCGGCTCCACTATATGCCACAGTCACCTGATAGCCCAGCCTGCTCACCATTTTTTTTAATATAGTCAGCCAACGCTTCTTCATCATCAACGATCAGGATGCTTTCACCATGCCCATGCAGATCAGCGTCGATGCTGTCCCGCGTTGTGGATTGCGGCTGTAAGGCGCTGTATGGAAACAATATCCTGAAACAGGTGCCGTGACCGGGATTGCTTTCCACACTGATCTTTCCCCCGGCAGCATTTACGATGCTCAGTACGTTGCTGAGTCCCAGTCCCAAACCTTTACCTTCACTTTTGGTCGTAAAAAACGGATCAAATAGCTTATCTTGCAGCGTTTTGGGCACTCCGGTGCCATTATCGGCAACGCTCAGCAGGACATATTTGCCCACAGGAACTTGATACTCATCCTGTAGTTCCTGATTATTGACAGAGATAACAGCAGTCTCTACGGAGATCACTCCTCCGGCCGGCATCGCATCCCGGGAGTTTACTATCAGGTTTAGGATCAATTGCTCGATCTGCCCCTGATCGGCAAAGATCATCACTTGCTCCTCAGCAAGCTTGTGCTTGATCTCAATGTGGCTGCCGATCAGTCGATTGAAAACTCCTTTCATCCTATCAATCACTTCGTTCAGATCCAGGGTCTGAGTCTGCACCACCTGTTTTCTGCTGAAAGTAAGCAACTGCTGAGTAAGCTCTTTAGCGCGCACGCTGGCTTTGAAAATCTCTTCCGCGTCCTGGCTGATCTGTTCATCGGAGGCAGTGCTGTTGCACAATTCAGCACTATAACCCATAATTACAGTAAGTAAATTGTTAAAATCATGCGCCACTCCTCCGGCTAATTGCCCCAGGAGCTCCATCTTATGCGTCTGGTTCAATTGCTCTTGCATCCGCTCCTTTTGCTGTTCGGCAAGCTTACGCTCGGTGATATCCTGTGCTGCACCTCTGAGACCGATGATCTTCCCGCTTTCATCTCTCACCACTTTGCCATGTACCCACATCCATCCCGTGGAGCTATCATTGAGGATGGTTTCCAGCTCCAGTTCATAGGGCACTCCGGTGGCAGCAGTGTTTGCCAGTGAGGTCGATAGGATTTCCCAGCTTTCCGGAGTAAACAACTTGCTATGTTCCGTATAGGGTGGCGGAGGCTGCAGGGGATCAAAGCCATAGATTTTGTACAGCTCTTCCGACCAGACTACTTCGTTCGTGGCCAGATCCAGACGCCAGCTTCCCAGGTGCGCGATGCGCTGAGCTTCCCTTAAGTCTTCATCTCTTTCCCGGAGCATCTTTTCAGCCAGCTTCTGCTGCGTGAGATCCCGAAATTCTACCGATCGGATCATTCTCCCTTTATAGGGAATAACCCTGGCCTCCAGACGCATGGGGAATATCTCGCCATTCTTGCGCATTCCGAAAGCCTCATAAGGCTCTTCATAATCTGCCGCCACGTTATCCAGTATCAGCTGACGGTATTCCGGAGGGATCAAGAGATAACCGTTCATGCCGATCAGCTCTTCACGGCTGTAGCCCATCATGTCGCAAAGCCCCTGATTGCAATCCAGAATGACCCCATGATCGTGAATAGCGATTCCTCCAAATGAGGCATTGTGCAGCGCTTTGAAGCGCTCCTCGCTCTCGCGCAGGGCCGCCTCGGCCGCCTGGCGGCGCTTGAGCTGCAGCCGCAACTGCCAGAAGCTCCACAGCAGGATCAGCGCCAGCGCCAGGATGGAAGTCATCAGGATGGCTGGAATCCAGCGGATCTCGCCGCGGTAGGCGGTGATCTGCAGCAGCAGGCCGTCACCACTCTCGTGCCCGAGGATGTCGTTGATCGTCTTGAAGCGGTCGAGGTCGAGCAGCAGCACCGCTACGCCGCGTTTGTGCCGTCGCGCTGCAGCAGCACCTGTTGCAGGCGGTCCTGGAGGAGAGCGCGGTTGGGCAGGTTGGTGAGCGGGTCATGATGGGCGAGATGCAGGATGCGCGCCTCGGCCTCCTTGCGTTCGGTGATGTCGGAGAAGATGCCGATGTAGTTCAGGACCTTGCCGTCCTCGCCATGTACCGCGCTGATCGACAACCACTCGGGATAGATCGAGCCGTTGCGCCGACGATTCCAGATCTCGCCTTGCCACTGGCCACGGCTGTTGATGGCCGACCACATGCGGCGGTAGAAGCCCGCATCCTGGCGACCGGAGTTCAGGAAGTGGGTATGCGCCCGATGACTCGTCGGTCGAGTAGCCGGTGATACGAGTGAATGCCTGGTTGACCTGAATGATCCGGCCTTCGGAATCGCTGATCACGATGCCTTCGTTGGCATGGGTGAATACGCTTGCGGCAAGCCGCTGCCCGCCTCTGAACGCTTTCGTCCAGTGCCGAGTTGAAGGCGTTGCCTACCAGCGTCAGCAAGGTGCGCACTTCGTCGTCCCATCGCCGTCGCGCCCTCACGGTGTCTAGACCGATGAATCCGACGAGCCGGCCCGCAATGCTCATGGGCGCGACAATGATGGCTCGGATGTCCTGCCTGGCCAGTAATTCGCGTTCTGTGCCCGAGAGGGTCGTCGCGGTCGTCAGATCGGCAATGTCGACCAGACGGCCAGTGGAAAGCTTCTCGAAAAAACGTTGGGTAGAGGTGGAGTGGCACGTTCTGC
>JAJOKA010000023.1 GCA_021206555.1 Candidatus Cloacimonadota bacterium
AAACTCAATAACGATCTCGGATCACTGGAGGGAGCAGAGGGGATAGAGGCACACACTGACATTGCTGCAAAACGGCATCACCTTCTTGGAACTAAAGAACTGCAGGATTTACGGTAACATCAGTACAAATTGGGGAAGTCAAACCTGCATGGATGGCACAGGCATATATGCTAACGGACCCACAATAATATCTGGTTGTGATATCTATAACAATATTGGCTACAATTGGGTCAGCCCAAGCCTTGACAATTATTCACGTGGTGGAGGTATTGCTGTAATTAACAATACAGGCTATAAAACTGAGATTAGTGACTGCAATATTTACGGCAACGAAGCCAATGCCGGAGGGGGAATATACGTTAGTGGCTCTGCCCCTATTGAGATTGTTCGAAACAGGATATACGAAAACACCCGGAAGTTTTATGTTAGTGGTGGCATGGTATATGAAGGGGGATTTGGTGAAGGAGTTTATGCTTTTGATTGTGCCAATCTCAATTTCAGCGATAATATAGTCTCAGGACACATCGCAGGCTCGGCAGACTTCAGATTACCCATGCCAATTTCTTCGGCAGTTGTAGTGGAATCATGTGGCTATTCTCAATCGGTAACCAGTGTGGTTATTGAAAATAATAGCTATATGGACAACGATGAATGCCACGGCCTCTGTCTTATGATGCCCGCGGGCGGAACTCTTGTTAGGAATAATCTATCATGTGGCAACAAGTTTGGAATATATCTTTCAGATTTCGACAATGGATATATCACCTTGAAATACAACAATGCTCACGGGAATGGCCTTCTAAACAACGAAGTTCAGAATTACTATATTACATACCCAAGCTTAATTGTTTCCAGCAACAACTACGAGCTGGACCCACAAGTCAATTCATCTTACGCTCCGCTATGGAATTCATCGGTTATCAGTTGGTTGATTGATGGTGGAGATCCTGACTTGATAGATGCAGATGAAACACCGAGTGACATCGGAGCAATCAGGGTTGTAGAGCACCAGTATGATATCTATGATATGCCTACCGGGCTTGTTAGTAATGGCATCAAATGGATGTCCTTCCCGATCATAAACAGCATAACCTCTGGCTACAATGTAAGCCAGAATTTCTTTGGCCCCATCGTCGATCAAGATATCCTTGAATGGGTGCAGTGGAAGGAACTGGGAGATCAAATCAAATATATGACATTTGTACAGGGGATTTTGGAAAATGGAAATCATGAAGTGACCAGTATACAGGGTTACAAGCTGAGAGTTCAGGAGGATGTCTTAGACCAGTATACCTTAGCAGTTACCGGTTACAGGCAGGCTCCACACACGGTAATATCGCTGGTGGGTGGCGGAGAAGAGAATTGGATCGGGTACTTCTGCAAGGAAAGTTCTAGTGTCTTGGATGCTTTCTCACCTATTCTGAGCAACATTATATCGATCGAAACTCAGTATTGGAGTGCCACTCAAGTATTCCCCGGGGTATGGCTGGGCAATATCGGTGATAGAGTCCTAAATCATGGTGACATGGTAATCGTGAAATGCACTCAAAATACCTCATTCAGTTGGAACAACAACCAGCCGGTAGACCCTAAAAGCAAGAAACTACCCAAAGAGTTCAGCTATACGGAAAAACCCGCTTACACTCCCGTCTATATCAGTATTGATCAAAGCAATAATCCGGACCTTCCCACAGAAATTGGTTTGTATGTGAATGGGGTCTGCAAAGGAGCAGCGATTGTCGATAGTCACGAAATAGATATCTGTGCTTATCTGGATGCCAATGAGACTATAACTGAGGAAAACTCACAGCTTGTATTCTACTATCCGGCAAAATCAGCAGCAGACCAAAGAAGACATATACCCCATAAAAGGGAAATCGTTAAAACATAACAACAAAAGGGACAGAATACTATGCGATAAATATATACGACATGGAAAGTGCGGCACCCGATTCCAGCACCCCCTGCTGTCGCAAAACTATCCCAACCCCTTCAATCCCACTACTACGATATCCTTTGAAATCCCCAATGATGCTCATGTAAGCCTTGAGATTTACAATGTTCGTGGACAGATGGTAAAGCGCCTGTTAAACACCCATAAGGCAATAGGCAAGCACAGCGTGACATGGGATGGAAAGGATGAACAGGGCAGAGACTGCTCATCGGGTATCTATTATTATCGTCTTAAGAGTCATGGGATAATCCATACTCAGAAAATGCTGATGTTAAAGTAAATAGAAGATTGGCGCAGGGAGAGTTTACTCCCTGCGCCCTAAGGATTTGATATGACATTAAAGAACACAATATGTATTGTATTGATGCTCTGTAGCATGGCACTATCAGGGCTTACTCTGACGGTCAGCCTTGATGGCAGTGCCCAGTATACATCTATTCAAGCCGCAGTGGTGGCTGCCTCGAATGGAGACGTTGTTCTGGTCTATCCCGGAACTTATTATGAGAATGTAGACTTCCTGGACAAATCTATTGCCATCAACAGCCTGGAGGCCAGTACAGGAGATAGCACCTATATCAGCAGCACGATAATCGATGGAGGCAGGCAGGCTCCCTGTGTCAGCTTCAAAAACGGGCTGCAGAACGCTTCTCTGAGAGGCTTTACACTCACTAATGGCCTGGGAGCTGTTCACTTTACGAGCCAGATGTCGGTGGGAGGTGGCATTTTGATATATTACAATTGCAACGTGACCATCACCAATTGTGATATCTGGGGAAACTATGCCCTGATGGGTGCCGGAGTACACTTGTACAGAAGTTCCGCTGTCTTTAGCGGGCTGAAAATTCATCACAACTACGCAGCTAGCACCAGCGGAGGAATTTTTTCTATTAGGACACCAAACATATTACCCCAATATCATTTTTGATCCCAATAACCTGTGTTCCATCTATGAAAACTATGGTGGCAACCCCACGGATATCCACGTTCTCGATATCCATCAGAATATTCAGATCAACCTTGATATTGTGTCTGTGGAAAATCCTTCAGATTTTTTATATCCAGAGGAACAGCAATTTCATCGTTACTTCAGACTATCATGATACCATCAATTATCAAACAGCTTATAGATCCGAAGTAAACCATGATCTATACGTTAGTCCCGAAGGCAATGATGATAACAGTGGACTCAGTCCATCACAGGCTCTCAGATCGATTACTCTGGCAATGCATAAAATCAAGGCAGATAGCCTAAACTCAAAAACTGTCCATCTTTTACCGGGAGTGTATTCGTCTAATGATCAGATATTTCCTATACCTCTCAAGTCGTATGTAAATTTAGTCGGATCCGGATCGGGGTATTCTATGATTCTATTTGACCAGAGTAATGTGATTTATGGCACAAGAGTAGTCGGCTCACTAAAGGCAAACAATAGTCTAACAACTGGTTTCTCTATTCAGGGTGGAGTGAATCTTGGGTTGGCAGAAGTGTATCCAATACAGATAAACATGTTATTGGTAGATTCTGAAGTCTCTGATATTGTAATCGAAGGATTCCATATTTATTATAGTGGCATCTTTATGAAGCCATTACGAACAACATATTCTGGTTTAGTCATTAGAAATTGTACTACAGCTAAGGTTGCTGTAACTACATTTAGCGATTGGGTTTCCGGTACCTTAAAAGATTGTGTTTTCGAAAATATCGAGTCCCTCAATACTGGTGATCCAGAAGACTTACCCACGGTCATTGATTTCTGGGTTAAGGAACAGATCAATATTGAGAACTGTGTATTCAGGGATATTCGGGTACAGGATCAACAGATGATCTTTCATGTTAGCAATAGCAGGCAGGATACACAGCCTGTAGATATAGTGATTAACAATTCCATCTTTGATGATCTCCGTCATAATGGGGAATATCCGATCGTGTTTGGGAACAGAGATATTGATAATTTCACGGTGAGCAACTGTACCTTTGTAGGCAACTATGGGACATTTGCTACCATCGGTACCGGGGGCAGGCTCAAGTTTCGCAACAACATCATGTATAACCCCGATGCCCCCAAAGAAATGTACATCTATAATACATTTCCCTATGGGTTTAGATCGCGTATCGACTTGGACTTCAATCTAATACATGGAGGTCTATCAGGTATTTCAAATCCCTTTATGACCAATATCCTGATTTATGGACAAAACAACATCAATGCCGATCCCTTGTTTGAAAGCACAGATATTGACGACCCGATGTACCTCCGGCTTAGTGCAAACTCTCCCTGTATCAATGCAGGAACTCCGGATACAAGCGGCTTGAACCTGCCCTATTACGACATGGCAGGAAACTGGAGAATATGGGATGGCATCATCGATATGGGATGTTATGAATACGGCTCAGAGCCTTGGGTAAGCAATGATGATCCAGTGGTGCCGGAGATTCCAGCAATAAAACTTATTGCATACCCTAATCCATTTAAGGCATCTACCAATATCAAGGCATCAATTCCAGTTGAATACGTTGATAGATTAAATGGCAATAATGTTGCAAGCATAGACATATACAATATCAAAGGGCAGAAAGTGCTGGATCTACCAAGCCTTAATCCCACAGAGGAAAGCGCTGTATATACTTGGAACAGAGGTCAATACCCAAAGCTGGCCAACGGCATCTATTTCTTGCGACTCAGTCAACAAGGTCAACACAGCGTTAAACGCTTTATCATCAGTAATTAAACACACAAGAAGAGGTACCATTTGTTTATAGATTATGCAAAAGTAAGGATTAAAGCCGGAAACGGCGGCGATGGCGCGGTAAGTTTCCGTCGTGAGAAGTTCGTCCCCAAAGGCGGGCCGGATGGTGGTGACGGAGGTAGGGGCGGAGACGTGGTCGCAGTAGGCGACACGAACCTGAACACCCTTTTGGACTACCGTTACAGCAAGTTTTTTTAAGGCTCCCAACGGAGTGCCCGGATCCGGAGGCAAAAAAAACCGGACATAGCGGAGCACCGCTGAAAATGCGCTTACCTTTGGGCACGGAGATCTTTGTGATCGAGGAAGATTGCAAGGTCAAGCTGGCCGATATCACTACCCATGGCGAAGAGATCGTCCTGGCCAAAGGCGGACGGGGTGGCAAAGGCAATAGCAATTTTGCCACTCCCACCAATCAGGCTCCACGTCATGCCACTCCGGGAAGACACACGCATGAGATGGAGCTGGAATTTGTGCTGAAGCTGATGGCCGATGTGGGCCTGGTGGGCTTTCCCAATGCCGGTAAATCCACATTGCTGTCTGTGCTTTCAGCGCGCGACCCAAGATTGCGGATTATGAGTTTACCACTCTGGAACCGATGTTGGGGGTGGTTAGCGTCTCGGAGTATCAGAGCTTCGTGATGGCGGATATTCCCGGCATCATCGAAGGCGCGCACATCGGTAAAGGACTGGGACATCAGTTCTTACGCCATATTCAACGCACCAGCATCCTGCTCTTTTTGATCGATGTAAATGCTGCTGATCCGGTGGAAGTCTATGACACTTTGAGGGCGGAACTGCATCTCTATGATAGCTTTATGGACAAAAAGCCTTTCCACATCGTGCTCAGCAAGATCGATACTCTGCCCGACGAAGAACGCGAAGAACGGATTGCCGAAGTAAGCAAGCTTTTCAACAAAGCCACCGGGCAGGATGTGGTTGCCATTTCCAGCGTGGGCAACATCGGCCTGGAGCAGCTGAAATACAAGCTTTATGGGATGATCCAGGAAAATCGATGACCGAGGAGCGCTATCTCAGTTACCTCTGTCTGAAGACAGCGCCGGAGCTCAATCTGAAGGGTTGCCTGGAGCTGCTGAAGCTGTATCCTGATCCGCAAAGCTTTGTGGGGGTGGAGGATCACCAGCTATATCGCCAGGGGATCCTGAAACAAGCGACCATCCGGCATCTGAAGGAATTTGTGCTACCTGCGAATCAGCTACAGATATTACAGCTGATGCGGCATTACCAGATAGAATGTGTGGCCATTACTGATGAGCAGTATCCCGCGAAGTTGCGTGAGATTTTTGCGCACCGCTCTTGCTCTACATCCGTGGTGATCTGGATAGTGCCTTGCAAAATAAGTGTTTAGCGGTGGTGGGCACGCGCAAGGCGAGTTCTTATGGACGGGAAATGAGCCGCAAACTCCTGACCCCGCTTTGCCAGCAAGGGCTATGCGTGATCAGCGGTCTGGCCTTGGGCATCGACACAGCCGCGCATCATATCGCGCTGGAGAGTGGCGCTCAAACCATAGGGGTCTTGGCCTGTGGCGTGGAAAGCATCTATCCTCCGCAAAACCTGCAACTTAGTGAAAGGATCATCAAGCAGGGTGCCTTGGTCAGCGAATATGAACCGGGCTCAAAGCCGGATAAATGGAACTTTCCAGCCCGTAATCGGATCATCAGCGCTTTGTCCGATGCCGTCTTTGTGGTGGAAGGGCCGATCACCAGCGGGGCTCTGCTTACCGCCAAAGCCGCGATCGAGCAAAACCGAGATATCTTTGCCCTGCCGGGAAACATCAATCACAGCAATGCCCAGGGGCCAAATCATCTGATCAAGCATGGCGCGGCCCTGATCTCAAGCGCGGATGATCTCTTTGCAGCATTGGATATGAAGCCTGAGAAGGCTGAGCAAATAGAGCTCTTTCCCGAGCTTTGCCCGGATGAACAGAAGATCGTGGATATCCTGAAAGAAAAGCAGGAAGTGCTGAGTTTTGACGAACTGCTGATGATCAGCAGCTTTCCCATCGGTCGCTTATCCACGCATCTGACCAACCTGGAGCTCAAAGGCGTGATCGCCAAAGAAAGCGGCAACAGCTTCTTTATCAGATGATTCTCCACTGATCTTTAGCTGATTGTCCAAAAGGAGATTTTGTGAAACACCAGCAGATTGTGCAGTTAGAGATATCTAAGTGAAGACAACGCACAATTCATTTACCCAAACCTCCGATCACCTTCTGGAACTCAAGAAGGGAGGGGGGTGTTTGTCTTTCTTTGGAGTGCCTTTCTTCGGTGCCGGGCTGTTCATGCTCCTGATCAGCTTGCGTGTGGTGCCGGTCTCAAACGCGAGTGAACTGCCCTGGTGGGCTTGGTTGATTCTGGGCGGAATGGGCATCATCTTTACCGGGGTGGGAGGAGTCCTGGTATTCGGTCGGGAGTGGATCACGGTTGATAAACGACAGAAGCGGGTTGGATATCCAAGGGCTGACTGAATTTCCGTTGCGTAGCAGCTATTATGAACTGCATGATTTTAATTCTGTGAGTATAAGCTTTGTAGCTGGAGATTCAGATACCAGCGATAGTTATCCGGTTGCGCTTGAATCCGCAAAAGGTTTACCTGATCTTGTGCTCCTGAACGTGGTTACTTATGGAGAGGCCAGAAAACAAGCTCTGCTTATTGGTGATTTTGTCGGCTATCCAGTTAGGGATTGTACTACAGACAATGCGCAGGAACTGCAAGAGCAAGTGCAGGCCCCTCAGGCTATTACACGCCCACAAATGCCCGCTGGCGGACGCATCGAACTGATTGAGAACGAAAATGAGCTGATTGTCAATACTCGGGTTTCTAAATCAAGGATGGCCAGTTCTCTGATGGCTTGCATCCCGCTTATCTTTTTCCTGATCTTCAGTTATCGCTTCATTGGGATTCTTTTTAGCAGAGGCACGCCCTGGATTGTTAGGGCTTTCTTCCTGACTTTTTTTTGGTGTTTTCTTCATTCTAATTCCATTTATCGGATTCCTAAAGAGTTTACTCAGGCGTGGCAATCCCACGCAAAGCTTAAGAATAAGCAATATCGGCATGGAACTGCATGCATCCCAAAGCAACGAGAAACTGCAGTTGTCTTGGAATGAACTATACGGAGTGGATTATAGCAGCTTGGACATCAGATTGCAGAAAGGCATCCGGCTCAGATTGATCCGGCAAAAATCCCCAATTGGGTAATAAAGCTTGCAATGCTTTCCGGCTCCAAGGGGCTCGTCATCAAAGCAGCGGATGGGTTTCACTATTTTGGACGTGGTCTGAATCCAGAAGAAATCAGTTTTCTGCACGCCGTATTGAATGAAGCCATGATCAGGTTCCGGCCATAAAACTTGAGAAACACCGGGTTCGCTCGATTTTTCATTTGACAATCCTGCTGCCCTCAGGATTTATCGTTTGCATTGGGTAAAGCTCCAAAATTGTGTGTGTGTTGGAGTGCGAAATCCAAAAGCTCTAGAACAAAGGAAGCGCAATGGAACAAGATTTTTCTATGCTTGACGCTATTATCGGTAAATACCGGAATCGTTCCGGAATACTGATCCCGCTACTGCAAGACGTTCAACAAACCCTCGGTTATCTCTCCAAAGACGCAATGCGTTATCTGGCCGAGCAGATGCAAATCCCGGCTGCCGATATCTATGGCGTGGCCACCTTTTACTCCATGTTCAAGCTAAAGCCACAGGGAAAGCACATCATCCGGGTGTGCAAAGGCACTGCCTGTCATGTATCAGACGCTGATGGCATCAAGGATGCCCTGCGGAACGAGCTGGGGCTGGAAGGGGAAGAAGATACCACTGCTGATATGAAGTTCACCTTGCTGGAAGTGGCCTGTTTGGGTTGCTGCTCTTTAGCACCGGTGATCATGGTGGATGACACAACTTTTGGCAAGCTCACTCCGGATTCCATTAAGGGGATTTTGCAGCGCTATGCCTATGAGGAGGAAGCATGAGCGAGATCACGGTAAAAGTAGGACTGGCCAGTTGCGGCGTTGCTGCCGGTGCCATGGAAGTGTTTCAGGTCTTGCAAGAATATCAGAAGCAAGGTGCAGCCATCAAGCTGGTGCAAACCGCCTGCATCGGCATGTGTTTTGAAGAGCCGATCGTGGAGCTCAGCGGCTCTGATCTGGGCACCATAGCCTGGGTAAGGTTGAGCCGGATAAGGTGATCGACCTGGTGGAAAGCTATCGCCAGGGCAAGCTTCCTGAAGCGAACGTGATCCTGGCCGAGCAGCATGAAGGCCGGCACAATGAGCTTTTGGCAGGCCAGTATCGCATTGTATTGCGCAATTGTGGCGTGATCGACCCCAAGTCCATCGAAGATTATGAAGCGCAGGGTGGGTATTCAGCCTTAAAGAAAGCTCTTACCATGCAGCCTGAAGAGATTGTGGAGGAAGTAAAAGCTTCCGGGTTGCGCGGACGCGGTGGCGCAGGATTTTCCACCGGACTGAAGTGGAGCTTTGCCGCCCGGGCCAAGGGTTCCAAGAAATATGTGGTCTGCAACGCGGATGAAGGGGATCCTGGAGCGTTCATGGATCGCAGCACCCTGGAAGGAGATCCGCACAACGTGATCGAAGGCATGATCATCGGAGCTTACGCCATGGGCGCGGATGAAGGCTATATCTATTGCCGTGCCGAATATCCCATGGCCATTCACCACCTCAGGATCGCCATCGAAGCGGCTGAGATCAAAGGCTATTTGGGACGCAACATCATGGGCACGGGCTTCAATTTTGAACTGCACATCAAGGAAGGTGCCGGAGCATTTGTCTGCGGTGAAGAGACCGCTCTGATGCAATCCATTGAAGGCAAACGCGGTATGCCCACCATTCGTCCACCCTTCCCTGCTGAAAGCGGACTTTGGGGTTGCCCCACCAATATCAACAACGTGGAAACCTGGGCCAATATCACCTGGATTATCAACAACGGATCAACCGAGTTTCGCAAGATTGGCACGGATAAATCTCCCGGCACCAAGGTCTTTGCCCTGGCCGGAAAGATCGCCGGCAGTGGCTTGATCGAGGTTCCCATGGGCATCCCCATCCGAGACATCATCTACAAAGTAGGTGGTGGGATGAAGACCGAAAAGCCTTTCAAAGCAGTGCAGATGGGTGGCCCCTCCGGAGGTTGCATCCCCGCTTCATTGCTGGATACGATCGTGGATTATGATTCCATCAATGCCACCGGTGCCATCATGGGTTCCGGAGGCATGGTGGTGATGGATAGTGGCACCTGCATGGTGGATGTGGCAAGGTTTTTCCTGAATTTCACCCAGAACGAATCCTGTGGCAAATGCACCTTCTGCCGCATCGGGACCAGGCGCATGCTGGAAATCCTGACTCGCATCACGGAAGGCAAAGGTGAAGCCGAAGATATCGTTAAGCTGGAAGAGCTGGCCACCAATATCATCAAAGGTTCACTCTGCGGTTTGGGACAGACCGCGCCCAATCCCGTGCTCACCACTCTGCGTTATTTCAAGGATGAATACCTTGCCCATATTGAAGAAAAGCGCTGTCCGGCCGGAGTCTGCACTTCGCTCTTGCGCTATGAAGTCATTGCGGACAAGTGCGTTGGTTGCACTGCCTGTGCCCGCAAGTGTCCGGTTTCCTGCATCTCGGGAAGCGTGAAACAAGCTCACGTGATCGATCAGGATAAATGCATCAAATGCGGAGCCTGCTTCAAGGCCTGTAAGTTTGAAGCCATCAGCAAAGGATGAGAGCTATGGAAGTAGTATTAAACGGTAAAACGATAGAAGCCCCTGAAGATTTCACGATTCTGGATCTGGCCAAACGCGAAGGGATCAAAATCCCCACCCTCTGTCATGATGAAGAGCTAAAGCCCTATGGCTCCTGTTGGGTTTGCGCGGTGAAGGTGGAAGGCCGTCGTGGCTTTGTAACCTCATGTGGCACCAAACTCACACCCGGTATGTGATCACCACCGATGATGAAGAGATCCACAATGCCCGCAAAATGGCGCTGGAACTGCTGATCAGCAATCACTACGCGGATTGTGAAGCCCCCTGCAAGATCGCCTGCCCGGACCACGTGGACATCCAGACCTATGTGTCCCTGATTGCCAATGGCAAATACCACGAAGCGGTGAAGGTGATCAAGGACAAGCTGCCCATGCCGCTATCCATCGGACGCGTCTGTCCCGCCTTTTGTGAAGCGGAATGCCGCCGGCAGATCGTGGAAGATCCAATCGCCATTCGTCAGCTCAAACGCTATGCCGCGGATGAGGATTTGAAAGACTATTGGCAATATACTCCCGAACGTAAGAATTCAAACGGCAAGAAGATAGCCATTATCGGCGGTGGCCCCAGCGGCCTCACTTGCGGTTATTACCTCAGCTTTGAAGGCTTTGAGGTGGATCTCTTTGAAGCCGAAGATGCCTGTGGCGGCTGGCTGCGTTATGGCATTCCGCAATATCGCTTGCCCAAGGAAATCCTGGATGAAGAGATCGCCCTGATGTGTGCCGGTGGCATGAAAATCCACACCGGCAAGGCTTTGGGGAAAGACCTGAATTTGCAGGAGCTCAGCCAGGATTATGATGCCGTGTATCTGGCTCTGGGAGCCCAAAACGCTGTGCCCATGCCCGTTCCCGGCAGTGATCTCAAAGGCTGCTACCTGGGCGTGGATTTCCTCAAAGCTCATGCCAAGGGCAATACTCCTGCAGTAGGCAAAAAGGTAGCCATCGTGGGTGGAGGAAACACCGCAATTGACTGTGCCAGAACCTGTATCAGGCTCGGTGCGGAGGTCAGCCTGATCTACCGTCGCACCAAAAGCGAAATGCCGGCAGAAGAGTTTGAGATCGAAGCTGCCGAACACGAAGGCGTGATCTAACCATTTCTCTCAAACCCGTGGAGTACATGGGCGAAGGTGGCATCTTAAAAGAAGTCAAGATCGAGAAAATGAAGCTGGGTGAGCCCGATTCCAGCGGTCGCCGTCGTCCCGAACCCACTGGTGAATACTTCACCGAAGAGTTTGACGCCATCATTGCCGCCATCTCGCAAGTGCCTGAAGTAGGCCTTTTTGCGGAAGACCCTAATACTTTGGATGGAAAGCAAACTGCCTCTGTCCAGATGGCAGACGGCAATCGTGGATGAAAACACAATGTATAGCGGTATGTCCAATATCTTTGCCGGTGGTGATTTCCAGCGTGGCGCAGCCACCGCGATCGAGGCTATTGCCGATGGCCGCAAGGCCGCGGAAGCCATTGGGACGTATCTGCTGAAGGGTGAATTGCCCAAGCCGAAATTCATCTTCGATGCCAAGAAAGCCAGGAAGGTGAAGGATGTCTCCCCCAAAGAATACGAGATATTTGATAAAATTCATCGCGTGAAGATGCCGGAAATCCCGCTCGAAGTCGCAAAGAGCAGCTTTGAGGAAGTGGAAACCGGATTTTCCGAGTTTGACGCCAGAACTGAAGCTGCCCGTTGCGTGGAATGCGGTTGCCAGGTAAATGAAAGCTGTTCTCTGCGCACATATTGCAGCGAATACGAGATTGAGATGGATCGCTTTTTGGGCAGCATTTCCCGTCATCCCCATCGATTATTCCCCATCCCTTCATCGTGCGCGATGCCAATAAATGCATCAATTGCGGACGCTGCATCCGCACCTGTGCCGAGATCCAGGGCGCGAACGTGCTGGGCTTTGTCTATCGCGGATTCGCGGCCATCATGGCTCCGGAGTTTGGTGAATCGCTCACCGCATCCGGCTGCGTAAGCTGTGGTAAATGCATCGACGTCTGCCCGGTGGGAGCTTTAGTGGAGCGCAATCTGCATTACAAGATGAATCCTTATACCAAGGAAGCCATCCGGCAAAATTGCGGACTATGCGGTGTGGGCTGTGATATCCTGGCCGAAGTCCAGGGTGGAGAAGTGGTGCGCGTCACCACGCCATTGGAGAAGCCGGGATTCAACGGCAAAAATCTTTGTTTCAAAGGGCGTTTCGGCTGGCAATCCAACCAGGAAAAACTTGATACTCCTCTGCTCTTGAGAGATGGCCAGTATCATGCCATTAGCTGGAACGAAGCTCTGGAAGTGATCCAAACCCGCACTAAGCTGGCAAAAAGCAGCAGCGTGGAGATCTCACCCCATATCACTTTGGAAGAAATGCTGCTGGCCTCAAAGGTTTCAGACAAGCTGGAGTGCGCTCTGAGCGCAAACCGTAAGTACTTGAGCTTCAGCGATCAATTTCTGGATATCCACCCTAAGGAAGATGCCTTTGCCAGGCTGGATGATTTTACTGAATACGTGGTGGTGGGAGCCTTGAACCGCACCCTGCTCAGTCTGATTCGTCTGCAACAACTGAAAGGCAAAAAGCTGATCCTGGTGGCCTATCCCGAGACTGAACCCTTCAAACGTTTTGCCGATGAAAGCCACAATGATCTCAGAAATCTGGATGCAGGCCCAAACAGGTTGTTTATCTATAACCAAAACCGCGTTTCCGAGATCATGGCAGCCAAAATCTGGAATCTTGCTCAGCCGCAGAACATCCTGCATAGCACGGATTATATGAACCACACGGGTTTCGTGGCCATGCGTCCGATGCCGGTGAAAGTGAGTGAGGTCGATCTGGCCATTTGTTTTGGGTCTATCCCCTCAGCCAAAGCCGGATTTAAAGTGGCCATTTCTGCATACCAGACCGAAGGCCGAAGCTGCGATCTCATCCTCCCCAGAGCCAATTTCCTGGGTATCGAAGCCCATGTTTTGGGAGATAACGGCAAGCTTTCACGTCTGGCTAACCCGCTGAAATCTACCATATTCAACGAGCTTACCCGGCTCCTGTATCGTCTGGATTGGATCTCTGCTGCCACCGCGGATATGCCGTATTGGAATCATCTGGCCCAAGAGCTCATCAGCCGTCTGCAAAGCACTGAGATCAAGCTTTATGAAAAACAGAGCCTGGAAGGCTTGCGGGATAATGTCATTCCCTCAGACAGCCCTCTGGAAGATATCATGGCCGGATTGTTTGAACTGCGGAAACGTGCTGTGAAGTTCTGACCCTGATCCGCCTATCCCTTTGGGGTTTCCTTGAAGGCCATAGGATTCGACACGTCTCGTGTCGACGGAACGATTTCCGTAAAAGTAAGCGAATCCGTCGCTTATGCAGACGAGACGTCTGCAATCCTATCTCTTTGGAGTTCATGCCGCTTGCGAATATTCTGCGTGCTTGTGATTTATAAACTAAGCATAAGCTACTGCATGCCTTCGCACTACGAGCGGCATGGACTTCAAAATACCCTCCCTGGGAGTTGAAAGCGCTAATCCGATCCCTAAGAAGCCAAATCAATTACTCGCAGTCTCTAATCCTGTATCGGAGACGATGATTACGAGCGCTTTCGACTTCCAGCAGCGTGAGTGCCATATCTGTAATGCCCAGTTTTTTCACTTGGTCTCTTTTTCTTCTTTGTTCTATATTCTGTTCGCATACCCGCTGTTTGAAGTCAATGCCGCCCCAAGATCGAGGGCTATTGCAAGCTGAGTGGTGACTTCAAGATTCATCGGCTGGGATGGACAGATCAAGCGGCATTAACTCCAAAATACCCTCCCTGGGAGTTGAAAGCGCTACCCCAATTCATAAAAGCCAAATCAATTACTCGCAGTCTCTAATCCTGTATCGGAGACGATGATTACGAGCGCTTTCGACTTCCAGCAGCGGGTAAGCGAGAAAGAATAGATGGAAACTGATCCCCATGATCTTTAGAAGTTTTGAGGTTTTTAGCGATTTGGCGTTTTGACGAGGCTCGGCTCAATTCTCAATTTCTCTTGCTTTCTTTTCCTCTTTGTTTAAAAAAAAATTGAACGCAGATCGAACTGATTGAACTGATTTACGCGGATTATTGATGGAACTCTGATCCCC
>JAJOKA010000183.1 GCA_021206555.1 Candidatus Cloacimonadota bacterium
GCTTGAACTCCTCCGCTCCGCTACGAAGTCCAAGGGTGATTCGCTACGAAGTCCAAGTGTGATTTGCTACGAAGTCCAAGGGTGGAAGGCTATCCCACACTTTTTCTTGACACTCAAAGGCACTTCAAATCTTTATAGCTTGGAAGCCATGGATTGGCTTCATTCAGCGCTAATTTACACTCATACAAGGAGTTTTGATAATGGAGCAATTTCGCATTGCCGAACATCCCATTCTTGAAGTACCGGAATCGAAGATGATAGGGTTCTACTTCAATGGCAAGCACTTAGAGGCTCGCGAAGGGGAAATGATCTCCTCCGCGCTGATCGCCAATGGCATCGACGTCTTTGGCCATCACCACAAAGATGGCAGCGCGCAGGGCATTTTCTGTGCCAATGGTCAGTGCGCCAAATGCACCGTGATCGCCAATGGCGTGGCGGTAAAATCCTGCATGACCGAAGTGCATGAAAACATGATAGTCGAGAGTGCCGAGGGCTTGCCCAAGCTCCCGGAAGATTCTGAACCGGTAGAGTTTAGCCCTCTGGAAGAAGTAGCCTGTGATGTCCTCATCATCGGTGGCGGTCCCGCGGGGATTTCAGCGGCAATCGAGCTGGGCAAACACGATGTGGACACCCTGTTGATCGATGACAAGAACCATCTGGGCGGTAAACTGGTCTTGCAGACTCATAAGTTTTTTGGCTCGGAGGAAGATAGCCGCGCGGGCACCCGGGGACATCATATCGGGCAGATATTGGCCGACGATCTGGCAAAATATCCCTCGGTGAAGACCTGGCTGAACAGCACCGCGCTCTTTGTCTTTAGCGATCAAAAGGTGGGCATCCTCAAAGATGGCGTGTATAAATTGGTGAGCCCCAAACGCATTCTTAACGCGGCCGGAGCTCGCGAGAAATTTTTGAGGTTCCCCGGCAATAAACTTTCCCGTATCTATGGCGCCGGCGCATTTCAGACTCTGGTCAATCGTGATTTGGTGCGCCCCACCCGCAGACTCTTCATCATCGGAGGCGGAAACGTGGGCCTGATCGCGGCTTATCACGCCTTGCAAGCAGGCATCGAAGTGGTGGGATTGGCGGAAGCCATGCCCAGTTGCGGTGGATATAAGGTTCACGCGGACAAGCTGATGCGCTTCGGTGTTCCGATCTATACCTCGCATAGCATTCTCTGCGCTAACGGCAATGAAACGGTGGAAAGCATCACCATCGCCCAGATCGACAGCAAGTTCCGGCCCATAGCCGCACAGAAAAGAGTTTTAGCTGCGATACCATCCTCATCGCGGTGGGGTCTGGATTCCTTGAGTGAATTTACCCTCGAAGCCCAGGCAGCCGGCATCCCTGTGGATTCAGCCGGTGACGCTCTGGAGATTGCGGAAGCCAGCTCGGCCATGTTCAATGGCAAGATCGCGGGACTCAAGATCGCTAAGGCATTGAAAGGCAGCTCTGTGGAAGATATTCCCGATAGCTGGTATGCCAAAGCAGATGTGCTCAAAGCCCATCCCGGAGCGATCAAAGGCTATCAGGAAATCGATGAGAGCAAGGAAGAGGTGTTCCCGGTGATCCACTGTTTGCAAGAGATTCCCTGCAATCCCTGCACCACAGTGTGTCCCACGCATTCGATCAATACCGAAGACGGCAGCCTCATGGCCTTGCCGCGCTATACCAAAAAGTGCATCGGTTGTGGCAAATGCCTGCTCATCTGCCCCGGCCTGGCCATCACCTGGTGGATTACCGAAAAGACCGCCAAAACCCTACCGTGACAATCGCTTATGAGATCATGAACATGCCCGTGAAGGTGGGGGACAGGCGCGAAATATGCGACCTGGAAGCCCGGTCTTTGGGCGAGTATGAAGTCACCGCCGTGCAGAGCTTTCCCAAACAGCAGATGCAACTTATCCGTATTCAGGTTCCCGCCGCGATTGCCAAGCAAGTGGCAGGTTTCAGAGTGCAAGCAGCCAGCGTAAGTGAAGCCTTGAAAAAGCCATTGTGCCAGAGCGAAAAAGCTGATGACGCAATGATATGCCTATGTGAACGTGTGACAGTGGGTCAAGTGAGAGAGCTTATCCGCAAAGGTATCAATGACTTGAATCAGATCAAAGCGATCACCAGAGCGGGAATGGGACCTTGCGGAGCCAAGACCTGCGAGGTTTTGATCAAAGGACTGCTCCGGGAAGAAGGAATCCCCACCACCGACGTGGTGCCAAATACCAAACGACCGGTGTTCATCGAAGTCCCCCTGGCAAAGTTTCCCGATGGAGGTAAGTGAAGATGGCTTATGACGTAATCATCATCGGTGCCGGCTCAATCGGCATTCCCGCGGCCTTGTATCTGGCCGAGCAAAATCAGAAAGTATTGGTGATCGAAGGCGAACACGGACCGGGGCAACAAAACAATAAAAAAGCCATCGGCGGAGTGCGCGCCACGCATTCAGACTTTGGCAAGATCTCCGTATGCCTGCGCTCCATCGAGATCTTCAGAACCTGGCAGGAAGCACGGGGTGACGATATCGGCTGGATGAGCAATGGCTATTCCTATCCCGCTTATCGCCCAGAAGACGCGCAAGCCTTGCAGGATCTGATGAAGATTCAACACTCTTTTGGCCTTAATATCCGCTGGCTGAGCCCTGAGGAATACAATGAGATCGTGCCCGGGATCAATATGGACGGTCTTTTGGGCAGTACTTATTCTCCGGAAGACGGCAGCTGTTCACCCCTGCTCATCACTTCTGCTCTATATTTCCATGCCCTCAAAGCCGGAGCAGAGTTTCGCTTCAATGAAGAGGTGACAGGCTTTAGTCAGGCCGGGGATAAGATCACGGAAGTGATTACCAATAAGGGCAGATACAGCTGCAATCAGGTGATCAACGCCGCGGGGAATCACGCTCGTGAGATCGGCGCTATGCTCAATCTGGACATCCCCGTCTATCCTGATAACCACGAAGCGGGAATCACCGAACCGGTCGCTCCCTTCTTTGGCCCGATGGTGATCGATATGCGCAAGGAGCCGGGCAGCGCGAACTTCTATTTCTATCAAAACAATGAAGGGCAGGTGGTCTTTTGCATCACGCCCGATCCGCCCATTTTAGGGATTGACAATCGCAGCACCTCGGAGTTTTGCCGCTTTGCAGCAAACGCATGCTAAAGGTATATCCGCGCTTGCGCCATCTCAAGGTGAGACGCACCTGGCGCGGGCAATATCCGATGACGCCGGATGGCTTTCCCATCGTGGGCCGTAGCCGGGAAATCCTCAATCTGATCCAGGCTGTGGGCATGTGTGGCCAGGGCTTCATGTTGGGGGCCGGGCATGGGT
>JAJOKA010000056.1 GCA_021206555.1 Candidatus Cloacimonadota bacterium
CGTCCCCGTGTCGAGCGAGGCTAGGGAAGGATTCGACACGTCTCGTGTCGACGAGGCCGAAGGCCGAGAAAAGGAAGCGACTCCGTCGCTTATGCAGACGAGACGTCTGCAATCCTCAGACCTCAGACCTCAGAACTCACCTCTAGCACCTTATTACCTCATAATCACCTCATGGGATGTGGAGATCATAAGCTAAAGCAGGAGAAAACTTGAAGCAAAGAGACGGCCAATGATCGAGATCAAAGACCTGAACTACCGCATTGCCGGTAAAGACATCTTGCAGAATATCTCGCTGGATATTCCTGATGGGGCTTTCGCGGCCGTCATCGGGCCCAACGGAGCGGGAAAATCCACCCTGATCAAGCTTTTGATGGGTTTGATTCCTCTGCAGGATGGCACCGTAAGCATCGATGGCCTGGCGCAAAAAAGAATGGCTAAGACAACATAGCTTCGGCTATCTGCCTCAACGCGAGGAATACGACCGGCTCTTTCCCGCCACTGCTCTGGACATCGTGCTGATGGGCATTGCCGGAACCCTGCCTTTAGGTAAACGCTGCCGGGCTGAGCACAAGGCTAAGGCCAAAGAGGTGATGCGGCAGTGTGGCATCGATGAAAAAGCCGGCAGCTTCATCGGAACCCTTTCCGGAGGGGAGTTTCAGCGCGTGATGCTGGCGCGGGCAATCCTTTCGGACAGTCCTTATCTGATCCTGGATGAACCGGAAGCGGGGATCGACCGTCCGGGAGTCAAGAGCTTCTTTGTGCTGCTCAAACAGTTGCATGAACAGGGGAAAACGATCATCACCATCTCGCATGATCTGCACACCCTATCAGATTATTGCACATTCCTCATCTGCCTGAACCGCACTCTGCACTGTCACAACGACATGGAGCTGGTGAACGCGGATATCATCCATAAAACATTTGGCGACAGCGTGCGCCTGATCGAGAAGGATTACTGATGCCGGCATTTCTGATCGTAGCCATCTTTGGAGCGGTGCTTTCGGGCATATCGCTGGCCATCTTTGCGCCTTATGTCACCCTGCGCAAGATCTCCTATATGGGTGAAGCGCTGTCCCACATCGCCTTTGCCGGCATCGCCATCGCCATCGTGACGGGGATGAATCTGAATCTTTCGGCGATGATCTTCGTGAGCGCGGTAGCCTTGGGGATATCCTGGCTGGCGCGGCATCAGAAGCTGCAGGAAGCCAATACCATCACCATCTTCCTCTCGCTCTCCATGGCCCTGGGCATCATCCTGATCTCGCTTTCCAAGAGTTACAGCTTTGATCTGGCCAGCTATCTCTTTGGCAATGTGCTGCTTATCCACTATAGTGAAGTGTGGGCTCTGGCCGGGCTGGCTTTGCTCAATATCATCTATGTGAGCTTCTTTTACAAAGAACTCTTTTACCTGAGCTACAATCCCGAGATGGCCAAGGTCTTCCGCATCAAGATCGCGGTCGTGGATAAGATCTTCTACGTGTTGCTGGCAGCAAACATCGTGCTGAATCTGAAAAGCGCGGGCATCATCCTGGTCACCGCGCAATTGATCCTGCCGGCAGTGATCGCCTTCAATCTCGTGCACCGTCTGCATCACGCGATCATCGTATCGGTAATCGCCGCAATCATTTCCGCTTTGGCCGGATTTGGCCTTTCCTACCTTCTGAACCTGCCCACCGGGGCCACCATCGTGATGTGTCAGGCCCTGCTATATGCCATAAGCTTTATCTTCAAAAGGAGTCTCTAGTGTCTCGCAGATTTATCGCCATCGTCTCACTCCTGATCAGCCTGCTCTTCGTCAGCGTGATCTGGCAGTTTGCTGAAACCTTCATCCATTCTATCGATCGAAACCGCGTGGGGCCGGCTCACCGGCAGACCTTTCAATCAGATCAGGCTTGAAGACGAGAGGGGCATCCCCATGCAACTCTACAGCACCGGGGAAAAGCACTACAATCCACTATTCATCGCCAATGAAGCCAAGGATGAATACTTCCTGCGTGAGAATCCGCAGCATGCTGAGCGCTTTATCCTGCTGACGGATTGGCTGCTGGAACATGGAGTGGAGACGGATTCCACCTTCTATCTGAATTATGACTTTGACTATCCTCAATATGAGATGAAGGCACCCTGGCAATCCGCTCTGGCGCAGGCCGTGGCGATGAATGCCCTGGCGCATAGAGCCAGCTATGAACGGGATCTGGTGATCTATGGCAAAGCCATCAAAGCGCTGAATACCTTAAGACCTGAAGTGGGGCACATCAGCCTGGCGCTATCCGACAGCACAAACTGGTATATGGAGTATCCCGCGAGTGAGCCGCATTATGTGTTAAACGGCATGATGGGCGTGCTCTTTGAGCTGAATTACTACCGCATCATCACTAAAGATCCCCTGGCCAAAGAGCTCTTTGACAAGGGTTATCGCGCTTTGCTACAGAAGCTGCCTGAGTTTGACTATTCCGGCTATTCATATTATGATCTAACGGGCACCAAGGCGGGACGCATGTATCACAAAAAACACATCGCGCAACTGAAACGGATGAACGACATCGCGCCTTCGCCCATATTGCAGTATTATCTGATGCGTTGGCGCCGGGCGGATAGCTATCCTGTGCTATGGCAGATGGTGATGAACCCGCGTCCGAAGAGGTTGCTGGCCTTCTTTTTGCCCTTCTTTGGATTGTGGGGGATCAGCTTTGTGCTCTTAGGCGGGACGCGTAAAACGGGACCAGAAGATCCGGAGCATAGCTGAGCTTAGCCTGTCGTAAGCCATCCAGACCCACGTCCTGCTCGCGGTTGATCCAGGTAAACTTGCCCAAAAGGTAACGTGCGGTTTCCCAATTGATAACCTGGGCAGAGCCTTTTTTGTCCGGATCAAACTTCTCGAAGTGGATGGTGGCCATATCCGCGGTTTGCGGACTGAAGATGCTGTAGGCCACGATCTTGTAATTCAGGCAGATGATGATGCCTTCCACAGGTAGATTGCTCCAGGCCTCAAGGGTGTTTTCGATGGCTTTGATCTCGCTCATCAGATAGATGCCTTCCGCGCTGCGTTCACGCTCCATTTATGGGTGAATTTGAGGATCACATCCAGGCGGTCTTCGGTGATCTTCATCACTTTGTATTGGGGATAGGCACGGCGGAATTGGGAAATCAGGTTCTTCTTCTTGGCCAGTTTCTTACCGCTGAGATTCACCATGCGTTCGGTGCTATATACGTAATCAGCCCAATCCCGGTCTTCCCGCAGTTCAAAGTGTTCCGTGAGCTCAGGATGGCTCTCGATATAGGCCTGGGGGATCAGGATCAACTCGGCTTCTTTGAAGTATTCCCGAAAGTGCTGTACCAGTTCCTTCAGCTCAAGGGGGGAGAAGGGCTCGCCGATGGGGTAGAGGATGTATAGATATTGGGGATTGAAGATCACCAGCCGCTCATTGTAGATGAGGTAGTGATTATGATAGATCTTACCCCAGACGATGAGGTTGGTGATGGTGTAATCGCAGTTTTCGCGGGGGTATTTGCTGAGGTATTCGCGCAGCATCAGGGTGTCCGAAAGCTCCAGCGCTTTCAGACCCGGCATTTGTATCGTATTGTGCATCTATTATTCCATATCAGAAGCGGCAAGGAGGCCATGTGACCACCTGCCGGGATTGCGTTATCTTAAGAATCCTCGCCCAATAAAAAGGGAGTGTAATTCTGCATTACATTGAAGCCCAGAGAGCTGTAAAGCCTTCATATCCTGGCTCGGAGATCAGCCGATCCATTGCAGCTTGTGCTCTTTCAAGTGTTTTAAAAGGGTTCTGATGATCTCTTTGCCGATGCCCTGCCCGCGTTCGCGCTCCAGAACGGTGACATCCTGAATATAAGCATCGCTCAGGCCATCGGAGATCGCTCTGCCCATGCCGATGATCTCAGCTTCCTTGATGGCTATCACAAAGCAAAAGCTATTGGCCACAATGCCTTCCACCGTTTGGAGATATTCAGGGTTTTCGTCCATCTGCCACCATCCTGCAGCACGGTATAAACGCAGAATAGCCTCGTTGTCTGTGGATTTTACAATCTCGTATTGAATCATGTTCCTTTCCTGTTAGTCGCTTTAATAACGATATAATAAGCATCCTGAGGGGGATTGGCAAGCACCAAGCACCAAGCACCAAGAACCAAGAACCAAGAACCACGCACTAAGTACTAAGCACTAAGAACCAAGCACCCTTACGCAAACATCACCAGTGATATCGCCATAATCACCATTCCGGCGATCAGGCCGGAGATTGCCACATGATGCTCTCCATACTCCTCGGCAGTGGGGAGCAGCTCATCCAGCGAGATATAGACCATGATACCGGCCACAGCGGCAAAGACCATGCCAAAGGCGGCATCGCTGATCAGGTGTTTGAGCAGGAAGAAACCGATGAGCGCTCCCACGGGCTCGGCCAAGCCGGACAAGCTGGAATAGATCAGGGCTTTGGTGCGGCTTTTGGTGGCGTAATACACGGGCACGGAGACCGCAATGCCTTCCGGGATATTGTGGATGGCGATGGCGATGGCGATGCTGATACCCAAAGTGGGGTCTTTCACCGCGGCCATGAAGGTGGCCAGGCCTTCGGGAAAGTTGTGGATGGCGATGGCCAGGGCGGAAAACACGCCCATGCGCATCAGCTTTTTATCGTCCGGAATGGCCTTCTTTTTCTGCTCGCAATCCATGTATTTCATTTCATGCGGGTTCTCGTAAGAAGGCACCAGGAAGTCGATCAGGGCGATCAAACCCATGCCCGCAAAGAAGGCCAGCAGGGTCATCCAATAGCCATTGACTTCACCATATACCACAGCCAGAGATTCCCTTGCCTTGGGGAAAATCTCGATAAAGCTCACGTAGATCATCACCCCCCGCGCTCAGCCCCAAGGCTCCGGAGAGGAACTTGGCGCTGAACTTCTTGGAGGCAAAGGCCATCAGCGAGCCCACCGTAGTGGAGAGCCCGGCAAAGAGGGTCAGAAGAAAGGCAAAAAGGATGTTGCCGCTTTCCATATTACTTGATTTTCAGGATTTTACCTGTTTTTGTACTGCCGTTCAGCTTGTAGAAATATACGCCATTGGGCAGTTCAGATGTCCTCAGTTCCAGGCTGTTCATACCTTGATTGAGGCTGCCAAGGCTGATGCTAAGCACCTTCTGACCTTTGAGGTTGAAGAGCTCGAGGTTTTCCGGCATCACCCGCCTTCGCGCTCTCGATCTCAAAGGAAAGCTGAGCACTGAAGGGATTGGGATAGCTGCGCAGCACGCTGAGTCCGGGACTGGCCACCTGATCACTATTGGAAGTGCCGGTGCTGTAAACAAAGGGAATCTTGTATTCGCCCAGATTATCCGAACTGATCACGAAGTTGAAGATCGCGGTGCCGTCGCTGCCGATGGAAAGGTTCAGATCATAAGCGGTTGATTCTCCGCTGCCCAGTTCAAAGGGAACTCTGGATCGAGCCGGGATAGCAGTTTCCATCAGCATCGCAGTAATTGAAATACCAGTCATCGGGAGCAGAAAGCACTTCGATGTGGCGGGTAAAAGTATCCGCGTTTCCCAGATTGTAGATCAGAAAGTGGGGGGATTCATATTGCACATTGGCTTCGCCCTGGATATTGTTATCAAAAGGCAAGGCTGCCTGCACCATGTTTTGAGGTAAGGCAAGGCTGCTCACGCTTTGCAGCACGGCTTTGTTTTCCAATTGCACAAAGGCAAGGGCACGCAGGTGGCCGGTGATCCAGGAGGGAGCAACATCAAAATCCGCGTTGAATACCTGGGCATTGCCGGTGTAGCTGAGATTCAGATCCTGCACCACAATGTCGCGCACGACGTTCGTAAGCTCTGTGCTGATGTGGTCTTCCACCAGGTAGAAGATCAGGCTGGCATTCTGGATGCTCATGGCCGGATTCAGCAGTTCCACACTCACCGAGATGGCACCCGAGGCGGGATCAAAGGAGGGCATCAGCATCTTCAAGGGAGAGCCCAGATAGCGGTAATTGTTTAGCGCAGCATGATACAAGCTGCCATCGGCAATGCCGTCTCCGGAGCCGTCCACGCGGACTTTGCCGTTGAAGATCACGGCCGGCAAGCCCAGCACTTCATAATGGTCAAAGCGATCATCGATCTCGGGAGTGGTGTATTCCCCGCTTTCGGTGAGCAGACGGCTAACGATGATCTCTGCCGGAGGTACTTCTGCGGCAATGACATCAAGGCCATCCAGGGCAAATTGGCAGGCACCGCACCAGGTAGCGCCAAAGTTTTCGATCAAAGTAGTGGTGGGATAAATGACAGGATCAGCCATCAATAAGCTGAGGCTGAGCAGCATCAAAATCACAGTGATATATTTCATATTAGTCTCCTAAAATCTGGTGGTAAACTCAGCTTTGACGCCCTCGAAGGGAGCTACAAAGCGGCAAACTCCATTGCGGCAGACCTTTCCACCGGCTTCTTTACCGGCAAAGATCAGGATCTCGCTATGGCTGAAAAGGGGGTATTTTGCTTCGATATTGGGCATATAACGGCTCTGGCTGATGGACGAGAAATCATCCCAATGGCTGCTGAGGCCCAGGGACACACCCAGCTTCTGCACGCTGAAATCAGCTTGCAGCTTAGGTTCATAATGGCTGTATTCATTGCTGAAGCTCTGTTTTCCACGGTCTTAAACTCTGCTAAAGCTTCAAAGGGCTGCCCCAAGCCGTGATCCCGGCTGAGATGGCAGGATAGAACTCCTTTTGCCACTGCTGCATGGTGTCGTCCAGCTTTTCGATGTGGCTATAGGAAAGCAGCCACTCTCCGCCTGTGCTAATGGCAGCTTCCAGGTAAAGATCGTTCATCTTTCGTTTCTTATCGCTACTCCAGGCTTCGGCATAATCCGCGCTGAGGCTGAGAGCAGAACCTGGATTGAGGGAAGCCCGTGCTTGCCAGCCTTCTTCGTCCAGGCCGCTGGAAAGTGCGTCGGAAAGAGTCTCGCCATGGTGATTGGCCAGGGGAATATCCTGCAAGCGATAGCTGAAGTCTTCATACTTTTTGTAAGCTCCGCCCAGCATCAACGGGCCTATCATATAATCCGCATTGGCATAGATTGCGGAGCCATCCGTAGCACCACCTGGTTGACGGTAGTTTTTGCTGATGGCATACTCCGTGTAGGCGTCCAGAGAGCCAAAACTGAGCAGCATTCTGCCGGCAAAGACATCGCGGAAACTATAGTGGTTAAAGGCCCCCAGATCGCGAAAAGCCCAGAGCTGAAGCTCCCAGGCGCAATCCCTGATAAACGGGATACTGAGCGTCCGCGCCATAGGCCAGATCATAGCGAGCGCTATAGTTTTCGCTTTCAATCGCGCCATAAAAGGCCTTGATCTGCAAGACCTCATCATACTTCACCAGGATGCTTTCGATGCGGTGATCCGCGTCAAACTCAATATCTTCATAGCTGCGAAAGCTTAGACCCTGTCCGAAGGTTTCAGCTGTAGTGCCGGCATGCAGACTGAAGGCATCCTTGCGATAGTTTGCATAGAGTTCCTTCCAGCCCAGCGCCAGACGGTTCGGATCCAGCTCCTGCATTAGCTCGGTCTGTTGATTTGAATACTTCGGCAGTTCACTGATGAACTTCATACCAAAACCAAAATCACGATAGGCCAGATTGAAGCCAAAGCTATTACGAAAATATACATTCAGGGAGTCTTCCGCGCTGCGATAGATCATCTGCGCTTCGTTCAAGCCATTTGATCATCAGCGTGTTTTGCGCTCCCAGCCCCAAGCTCAGCAGCAGGAGCAAGAGCGGTAAGACAAGTCTTTTCTTCATTTATTAGCCCCGTGTCCGCAATCAAGGCCATGGATTCTTTCGGCTTTGCTCTCGTCTTTGGGTTCCGGCATGCCCTCAGGATAGAGGATTTGCTTGATGCGCGCTTCATATTCGGCTTCCACACCGGGCTCAAAACCCACGTGGGAATAGACGATTTCGCCCTCAGCATTCAAGATGAAGCTATGCGGTGGAGTGCCCACGTTCAGTCGGGTGGCCAGGCTCTTCTCGGGGTCAAAGAGATTGATGAACTTATAGTTTTTGCCTTTCAGATAGTTCTTGGCGCGGTTTTGGAACTTCGGAGCATCGATGGAGACCAGCACCACGCTCAGCTCTTCATATTTCTCGGCCAATTCGTGCATATAGGGCATGGCGGTCTTGCAGGGGGCACAATAATCTGCCCAGAAATCAATGAGAATGGGCCCTTTGCCCAATAGGCTTTGCAGGCTCACGTTTTTGCCATCCATATCCGGAAGGCGAAAATCCGGCATCATGTCCGCGGCCATCAGACCGGCAGCAAAGATCATCAGGGCGATCATTATCATTACGCGTTTCATGTCTTATCTCCTTGTGCTGTACAGCAAATTACTCGCTTTTATGCCGCCATAGATTGGTGGCGTTGTTGGCAAAAGTGCCGGGCTTGGTCTGGGCAAAGATCACCAGGGTATATTCATCCGGGACATCTCCCACTGTGCTGAGGCTAAAGGGGATATCCTGATTCAGATCCACTCCCTGCAAGCTGTGGCTGCCTTTTGGCGCGCACCACATTGTGCAGGGGCTCTCCGGCCACATTGGTATAGGTGGATTCATCGGAGATGATCACGTAGTTCAACACCAAATTGCTCTGATCCAGCTCAATCTTGGGGCTAAGGCGCACAGTTCCGCTCAATTGATTACCTACAACAGCAGTATTTATGATCTGATAACTGATCGGCTCATCCACCGTTACCAATTGATCCACAATGCTTTGATATTGGTTGAGATTGGTATCCGTGCTGCCATTCACCTTTTCCACGCCCTGAAACACCGCTGAGGGTTGAGACCAGGCCTGATAATACATATGCGTATTGTCCCCGGGCACAGCCAGCTCCATGGTTACGTGATGCTCCAGATAGATGAAGTTTTCCGGATACTGATTTTGCAAAGCATAGAGTTTGGCCTCTGAAGGCGGGCAATTGGGACAGGTGCGGAAGGTGAAGTATTCGGCGATCACCAGCTGTTTGCCGAAGTTCGGGATGCAGACGTTATTGCCTTTTTAAGCGCCATTTATCGCCTTCTCTGCGGATGGCCTCGCCTACGAAAGTGCTATCTGCCAGCACCTCTCCTCCGCGACTGATCACCAGATTCCAATTCACCAAAGCGTTATCGGCATCAACGCTCTGCGCGGCAGTATTAACCACCTCAAAGATAGTGCCTGCTTCACTGAGAAAGCTGCCAATCCAGGCGACTCGGGTAGCCTTGTTGATCCCATTGTGGATATAATCCTCGGTGTACATGTCTTCGATCGCGCTGAGATCCGTAGCTGTGATCTGAGTAAAAGCAGTCTGCAGGGGACTAAAGAACTGGGCTTCAAAATCCACCTCGGTCTGGGGGGAAAAACTGTGTTCAAAGCGGTCGCAGGCTGTGCTGATCAGCATTATCAGCCCGATCGCCAATATCAGATATCGCGTCATTTCAGCTCCTTATCCGCACCTTGCTTAAGGCATCACGGATCATCCCTTTGCTTAGGAGTTCGGGAAAGATGATCGGTTCCTCACCCGGGATATACAGGGCATTGAAGGGCACTCCCAAGCGCTCATGTGCCGTGATCCAATCCAGAATCACCGGATCCTTTTTGGTGAAATCTCCCTTCAGCAACACCACGCCTTTCGCGGCAAAATCCTGCATGATGTCTTCGGTAAAGAGCACCGTTCTTTCATTGGTTTTGCAATTCTTGCACCACTCCGCGCCAAAATCGATAAACACGCTCTTGCCTTCTGCTCTCAGTCTTTCAACCAACTGTGGGCTAAAGACATACCAGCCTTCCGGAGCGTGTGGGGATTGCAGCATTTCGTCACCCACCGGAGCCACGCTCTCTACCGCCAGATGTTTTTCCTGGATCGGCAGATAATGCCAGGCAGCCAGAATGATCATGATGAGTGGCAGAATGGTGAAGATCCACTGCGTGAGCCGGCTGTATTCAAAACGCACAAACTTGCCATAAAGCCACACGGCAAAGCCCAGGATCATGAGGAACCAGATCACGCTCAAAAGATACAATCCTCCGGTGAGCGCCAGAGTGGTCTTCAGCATCGTATAGACCAGCCACAAGAGCACAAAGCCCATCAGCTCCTTGAAGAGCACCATCCAGTCTCCCGGTTTGGGAATGATCTTCAGCGCTTTGGGGAAGATCCCGATCAGGATGAAGGGAAAGGCAAAGCCCAGTCCGATCATCAGGAAAAAGACCATGATCAAGGCCGGAACCAAGGCCATGGCAAAAGGCAGGGCCGCGCCCAGGAAAGGCCCGGTGCAGGATATCGCTATCAAAAAGGCAAAGATTCCACCAAAGAAACTGCCGCCATAACCGCCCTTGGTGGTGGCCTTGGTAGCGGCATTCATACCCGGTGCAGTGATCTCAAACACGCCCAAAAGCGAGAGCGCGAAGACGAAGACGATCGCAAGCAGCGCTACTCCAAAATAAGGATTCTGGTTTTGCGTGCCCCAACCGGCAGTCTGTCCTGCAGCCTGGATGCCGATGAATACGGAAGCCAGGATTCCAAAGGAGATCAGCACACCCAAAGTATAGACCATCACATGCTTAAATACCTTGCTGCGGTCTTTCTCCGCCTGATTGATGATGCTCATGATGCGGATGGGCAGGATCGGCAACACGCAGGGCGTGATGTTCAGGATCAACCCTCCCAAAAAGGCAAAGATCATATATTTCAGGATTTCGGTCCAGGGTCTGGCCTTCTCTGCTTCTGCCGCATCCCCAGGGGCTTCAGCTTCTTCCACGACCACGGGTTCTATCGTTTCAGATGCTTCAGGAGCATCCAATTCCCCGGCTTGCTCTGGTGCTGCCACCATCGTTTCGGAGATCGGACGCGAGTTGATGATCTCAATGGCCAGTTTGCCCTCAGCTTCCTCCGGAGGGTCACACATCCCGCTCTCATAACAGAGGTTATAGCTAAGTAGTACTTGCACAGTGCTCTTGCCTGGCCTGGCATTGGCCTTCACCGTGAAGGGCAGAGTGAGGGTCACCGTGGGATAATATTGCCATTCGGTAGCGGATACTACCTTTGTTGGTTTGGGCAACACCATCTTGCCGATGTTCAGATCAGGATGGCTGGCCTCTATGTAAAAATACTCAGGATCATTGGGATCCACACTTTGTTTGCGGTCAGAAGGAATCTTCAGCTCCGCGCTGATGGTTCCTTTGTCCCCGGGCATCAAAGCGTCGGGCGAGATTTTGAAACTGACACTCTGAGCCATCAGACCCAGCGATATCAGCAACATCACGATCAGTAAAGGCGCTTGCAATCTTGAGCGCATCTATACCTCCACAGGATTTCTGTATACTATCAAATATTTTAATGCAGTTTGCATTCCATACCATAGAAAAAGTGGTTTTTCAGGTGGCAGGTGGCAGGTGGCAGGTGCTAGTAGCAAGTATATGCCAAAGCATGCCCGATTACGAGTATCACAGGCATGCTCTGGCATTGTATATGGTCTGTTTATGTGTATCTTACATAGAGCTCCTGGCCACTCTGAAGCCGGAGCGGGGATTAGTGGCAACAAATCCGCCACTGCCACGCAGGGTTTTTTCGCAACTGCTGGCTGCGCTATCCCAGTTTCCACCTCGCGAGGCGCAATGATTGCCGCTTAGCGCGCCTTTGGGATCCACTTGATCTGTAACCGGCAAACTGCTGGTATATATATCCCACATCTTTTCGCCAAGGTTACCGCTCATATCGTGGATTCCCAGTTCGTTTGAGGCCAGGCTTCCGATTTGATGGGTCGTTGCGCCGGAATTGGCTACGTACCAGGCCACAAGGTTGACATCGTTGCTGCCGCTGTAGAGATAATTCAAAGATGAATTACCCCCGATGAAGGCAAAGAGCCATTCCATCTCGGTGGGCAATCTGTAGCCATTGGCAGCCCAATTGCAGGTCACAAAATAATGGTTATCATTATCCAAATCCCATCCCACCGGCCAGAGAGCGGGATTGACGCCATAGGTGCTGAAGGTGTAGCAAGGGCTGAGGCCTTCTCCCAAGCTGCGACGATTGCAATACTCAATCGCGTTGAACCACGTGACACTGTCTACCGGAAGCAGGGGATTACCGGTGAAGTCGGCGGGATTGCTGCCCATCACGGCTTCATAGGCGGCTTGGCTTACTTCGTATTTGTCTATGTAAAAAGAAGATAGCGTCACGTTCGAGTATCCGTTGTGAAAGGTTCCGGATGCCACGTAGGCAAAATCGGCAGGCAGGATGGTGATCTGATAGTCTGCCGAGGCAGTAGCAGAAGCATGCCAATCTTCCATGAATGCCTTGGCTTTGAGCGTGGCATCCGCGTCAATGAAGATCGGGGTTGAATACAAGGCCGAGCTTTCGTCCGGTTCGCTGCCGTCAGTTGTATAGTAGATAGAAGCGCCGGGCGTGGCACAACTGATGCTGATCTCCAGTGCCCTCAGATAGCTTCCTGCCGGAGGGTTAAACTCAGGAGTAGCCACGGTTTCGATCACCGGGATGCTTTGGGCTACCCGCATTCCAATGGAGCGATCCGTGCTGATGGGGCTAACGTATCCTCGATATGCTACAGTGCAGGCAGTATTTGTCTGGTTATAGCGCCTCCCCGCAGGATGCGATTGTTTCCGGTGATCGCGCCATGCGGATTGTTCTGATCTTCAGAGGGATAGCTGCCATTGATGTCCCAGCACCATTCCCAAACGTTGCCGCTCATATCAAAGAGGTATAGTTCATTGTGATCTTTGGTACCCACATCGTGAGTACGGCTGCCTTGCCCATCACCCAGATCGCTGTTTGACGCGTACCAGGCCACAGCATCGATGCTGTTGCTGCCGCTATAGCTGTATGAGTGTGAGAGCGTTGCTCCCCCGGGCGGCATACATCCATTCCATCTCAGTGGGTAAACGGTAGCCATTACGGTTCCAATTGCAAGTGATCAATAAATGGTTACTCGCGGTAGTATTCCATCCCAACGGCCAATCCTGAGGATTATAGCCATAGCTGTCATAACGGTAACAGGGGTTTAGCCCTTCCAAAATGCTGCGACGGTTACAGTATTCAATGGCTTTGAACCAGGTGAAGCGTTCTACCGGACGGACGGGATTGCCAAAGTACCAGGATGGGTTTGTGGACATCACGGTTTGGTAGCTTTCTTGGGTGACTTCATACGTCGCTATGTAGAATGAAGACAGGCTGATGGTGGATGTGCCGTTGTGAAAGCTGCCTCCTTCCACAAACGCCATGGGCGGAAAGTAGTGATCATCCGCTTTGATGCGAATCTTGTAGTTATCCCCTTCGGACATCAGGTCTGCGGCGGGAAACCAGATAATGCTTTTACCCTCACCGGGAAGGATACCATCCCCCACATCACCGGTCACAGCCAGAGGAAAGATGTTGTAATTCGCTCCGCCATCGGCAGATACTTCGATGCTGATGGTGCATACTCTGTTATCCGGATGCGCCAGATCGTAAGTGATGGTCACCCTGCCAAGCCCGGGGGTGGCTATCGGGTTTTGAATCTGAAACTGAGCCTGGAGGCTGAAAGCGAGGGCAAGCAACATGATTGATTGATATAGCTTTTTCATGGAGCAGCCCCTATTTCATCAAAACGGCTTTGCGGACTTCATGCCAGTTGCCTGTCGATTCCACCCGGAAATGGTAGATTCCGCTGGCACAGCCCTGGCCCAGATTATCTTTACCATCCCACGTGACGGAGTGTGTCCCCTGGCCTTTGACGCCGCACATCAGATGGCGGATCAATTGTCCCCTGTGGTTATACACTTCTACCCTCACCAAAGCTTCAGTATCAAGGTGAAAACTAAGATGGGTATAAGGATTGAAGGGATTGGGATAGATGCCTGTGATGCCACTCGCCAAAGGCAGGATGGGCGGAGGATTATCCGGATCAGATGCCGGGGAAACATGGATGTTGATGGGAGAATAGTACTGGCTGCCACCATCCAGATCAACCGATTCCAGCCAGTAGGTATAGCCATGTAGAGGCTCCACGTCATAGTCCACAAAGCTATAAACATGCGTAGTTGAGCTGTTTGTGCCGGGGATTATCGCCCCTGAAATCTGGATTGCCAGATCCAGGTCAGGGTCTTCTCCCCGATAAATCCGAAAGCCGGAAAGCCCTGTCTCAGATTCAGTTACCCAGTTTAGTTTTACCAGATTTCCACTCAGTTGGATGGCGGAAAAAGAGCTGAGTTGCACCGGTAGAGTCTGGGGGCTGATCGTAAACGTATTGGTTTCGGCTGATATTGTAATGGCAAAGATGCTTCCCAATTGCGCGAGAAGCAGGGTGACGGCAATAGCTAACTTCATCTGATCTCCTATCTGAGACTTCAATATTGCCTGGGATATACTGAAACGACGCGTGAGAAATTCTCCTC
>JAJOKA010000075.1 GCA_021206555.1 Candidatus Cloacimonadota bacterium
GTTTCTGAAGAGGCCGAGGATATCCTCGATTTCTAAATGACTTTAAACCCTACACTGAAATAAAGATAAGGAGAATATCAGTGCCAACCATCAATCAACTGATACGCAAAGGAAGAACTGCGGTTGAGATCAAAAAGAAAAACAGGGCGCTAATGGGATGTCCGCAAAGGCGCGGAGTATGCACTCGTGTTTACACGACTACGCCCAAAAAACCCAACTCAGCTCTTCGTAAAGTCGCACGTGTCCGTCTCGTAAACGGATTTGAAGTTACAGCATATATTCCCGGTGAAGGACACAACCTGCAAGAACACTCAATCGTTCTTGTCCGTGGTGGTCGTGTAAAAAGACCTTCCCGGTGTTCGCTACCATATTGTTCGCGGTGCCCTTGACTCTGCCGGCGTGGAAAAACGTACCAATTCACGCTCCAAATACGGAACCAAGCGTCCCAAAGCCAAGAAGTAGGAGGGAATAATGCCAAGAAAACGTAAAGCCGTAGTCCGTGAAGTACTGCCGGATCCCAAGTATAACGACGTAGTACTCACCAAGTTCATGAACTGCCTCATGGTGAAGGGCAAAAAATCCCTCGCTGAGAAGATCGTTTACGGAGCTTTTGATATCATCCAGAAGAAAACCAAACAGGAACCTCTGGAAGTCTTCAAAGTCGCACTGGACAACGTCCGTCCGCTGGTGAAAGTGGTTTCCCGCCGTGTAGGTGGATCAAGCTACCAGATCCCCACTGAAGTTAACGAAAAGAACGGACGTGCCGTTGCCTTCCGTTGGGTAATCGGCTATGCCCGCGCCCGCAGCGAAAAGACCATGATGGAAAAACTCGCAGCAGAACTGATGGCTGCCTACAAAAAAGAAGGCGCATCCATCAAGAAACGCGAAGATACCCACAAGATGGCTGAAGCTAACAAAGCTTTCGCTCATCTCAGATGGTAGTTTAGAACCCAATCATAATTACAAAAGCTGTCCCCCGGGACAGCCTTTTTTCAGCTTTATTGATAAAATCCATGGATTATGGTTGCATTTCGATATGAAGAAAATCACAAGCTTTCATGATATTGGAATCTTTTTTGATGATGGGCACCCCTCATTGTTTCTGTATGATGTATCAAAACCCAAATGAAACGGCTTTCACAACGAATAAGGAAAGCCGGGGATAGGATTGCAGACGTCTCGTCTGCAGAAGCGACGGAGTCGCATACTTTGCTCGGCCTTCGGCCTCGCTCGACACGGGGACGTGTCGAATCCTATGGTTTTCAGGCAGACTGTAGGGAGACTGGATATGTCGCTTCTTCCACGGCTCAGGTTTACCTTATACTCCCTTCATACCAAGAGGGGATCTTGAGGTAAACCAGAGCCAGGCTTGAGGCGAATCATGCGGAGTAAGATGACAATCCGTCAATAATCAGGTAAGTATTTGGAGCAGGAGTTGTGGATTGCTCTGTAATGGAAGGTAAAAAAACCCGCAGTACACGCTGCGGGTAGTGATGGGTCTGTAAAAGGAGATGGGATCAGTACTTCTCGATTTCTTTATCGAGTTCCTGGAAGGCTTGCGAAGCTTTGAACTGGTTGTAGAGGGCTTCTTCGTTTTTGATATTGGCCATCAGGTTTTTCTTGATCTCGCTTTTGGGGATTTTCACCTGCATCCAGGTCTTGTATCTTTCGCCACCCTGTTCGTTAACTTTGCGGGTTTCCACCTGTCCGGTGACGGTGCCGCTAAAACGGGCGCTGGATACGGCTTTGACCACGCTGGAGGTCAAGGCCAGCACTTGAGGATCATACACGCCGGCTTCTTCTTCAAAGCGTTTGATCATGCCTTTCACGTCGGTCTCTACGTATTGCGCGGCTTCCAGCATGGCGTTGGCTTTGGCGGTGTTCATCGATGAGGTCTCGGAGAGGTTTGTGCCTTGTCCATAGGTGCAGACATAAGCGGGATCGGGTTGACTGCTCCACCAGGTGGGGCGGTAAACCAGATCTCCATCGGGTTTGGGAGTGCTTGATTTCTTATTTGAACCGCAGGCAACCATCACGAATGCCAGGCTCAGAACCAGAATCACCAATAGTGCTTTCTTCATTGTTCCTCCATACGTTATTACGCGATTATCAGATTGGATTATTGAGTTTGTACTTTGATTGGTCAAGGCTGGGACACCCGAGCCTGATGTCAAGCGAAATGTTTTCATAAACGCATCCTGCGTTGCAGATTCTGATGCTCTTCGTAGCTACGGCTAAAGACGTTTTGCCCTTGGCGATTGGAGAAGAAATACAGGTAGCTGTGTTTGGCCGGATTCATGGCCGCGATGATGGATTCCACGCGAGGATTACTGATGGGCGTGGGTGGCAAGCCGGAGTTCAGATAGGTATTGTAAGGCGAAGGGGATTGCGGTATCTTTATTGGTCAATACGGCGCGTCTGATGCCGCGACGTTCCAGGATGTAGTCCACGGTGGGGCAGCTCTGCAAGGGCATTCCGATCCGCATCCGGTTGGCAAAGACTCCGGCTATCACATCCCGTTCATCGGCAGTGCCTGCTTCCTTTTCCACGATGGAGGCCAGGATCAGATTGTCATAGAAGCGTTTGGGATCATCGATGCTGAGGCCACTGCGCTGCAGTTTGCGAAAAAACTCCCGGCTCATGATGCTGAGCACGGAATCCGGGCTGCTGGAAACTTCAAACTGATAGGTTTCGGGATAGAGAAATCCCTCCAGAGAGCCAAGGGGCAAGCCGGTAAATTTGCGGACATTCGCGGTGTCGGTTGCAGCAGCATAAAGGCTTTGATAGTCTGCCAGACCACTGGCTTCGATGCGGAGTAAGGTTTGGTGCAAGGAGAGCCCTTCAGGAAAGGTGATGCGGATGGTTTCGCTGCGTCCTTCCTGCAAGCGGGAAACGGTTTGCCAGAGGTTGCTCCTGCCTCCGAAGATATAGGTTCCGGGTTTGAGCCCGGTATCGGCTTTGCGCAGCTTGGAGAGGATGCGGGAAAGCACTCGCGCTGCGGATGATTCCTGCTTCCTGAAGCTTGATGCCGATAGTGCGGGCGCTGTCTCCTCCGGCAACGCGCACGATGCGTTCGGTGGAATCCCGCAAGGTGAGGATTTCGCTTAAAGTAAAACCCGAAAGCAGGATGGCCAAAGCCAGCAAGATCAACAGCAGATATCTCCATTTAGGCATGTACAACGTTCTCCAGATAACTCTTCAGGATCATCGCCGCAGCCATGGCATCCACCATCTTTCTGGCATCCTGCCAGCTTTTTCCCATTGTTCTCAGTTCGGCTTCTGCTTCTTGGGAGCTGTAGCGTTCGTCCCATGTATATACAGGGATCGTCAGTGATTCCTTCAATATTTTGGCAAATTCTTCAGTTTCAATGGTCTTGGGGGTATGGCTGCCATCGATCGCGTAGGGCATGCCCAGCACGATGAGTTCCACGCTTTGACTATTGATGAGGGCTTGGATGGCGATTAGCACATCCTCAGGATTGGTATTTGGGATTACCGAATGCGGTTTGGCAAAGAGCTGCAGGGGGTCACTGATGGCCACTCCGATGCGCTTTGTGCCATAGTCGAGAGCCATGATTCTGGCTGTCATAGGAGGGATTCATCCCTCCAGATCCGGATGTACCAGCGCCCACCTTCTTCCACCACATAAAAGCGCGCGATGCCATTGGCGATATAGCTGCTGTTTGAGGAGTAATAGGTGAGAGTGAGGTCAAAATAGCAGGGATGATGATCCAGTTTTCACGTCCTTCCGCAGGGTCAAGTTCCCAAAGCTCCTGGGGCGGGATTTGCAAGCGCAGTTCGATCTTGTCTGCCACCGGGAAGTTGCCATCGCTGGAACCACTGATGAACATGTTTTCCGTGATCTCGATTTCCTTGTCGCGATCCCACCAGGAATCACGGATGCCGTCACCATCCATGTCGATGCCGATGCTATTCACTTCGCTTTGCAGCATTTCAAAGCGATAGTCCTCGTGCAAGAGCTGTTTGAAGATATTGATATTCTTCTCTTGATAGGCCTTTTCGAGGTTGCGCAAGAGCTCTTCGGGATTGCGGTTGAGGATGGAAGCGCTTGAATTGTCCCGGAGCTCAGGTCGGAAGGGATTTTGGCAGCTACTTAGCAGCAGAGTGATCAAAAGAATCAGGACAAACTTAGCTGTTTTCATGTTTCATCAATCCCCAGGTGGGCGCGCTGCCGGAGCGGTAATCGTACCATTTATGGATGTACCAGCGACCAAAGAGCCGTTTGTAATGGAGTTCCATGTTTCCCAAAGCGATGTCCACCACTTCAGCGGTATCACCGGTGCGGGCTTTGATGCTATAGGCACGGTAGATCTTGGCTTCATTGGCTCCCAGTTCGTCAGAGCCGGGCATGGGTTCCAGTTCGATGGTGATGGAGCTGTAGCGGGTGTGCAGATTGAGCAGCATGTCCAGCTCCTGAGCTCTGCTCCATTCGTATCCGTGCTGAAATCCGTGATATCCTGTGCCGCAAATAGAAACGATAGTCCTCCGGGAATAACCGACTGTAATTCACCGCGTTGCGGGAATCTTCATAGGCATATTCCAGGTTCTGGAGCGCGAGCTCAATCTCACTGGGAAAGTCATTCCAGGCGGCATCCTCAGAGGGAGGGCTGGATTTCCTCAGTTCAAAAAGCTCGCAGGCAGAAAGCGCAAACAGCGCCAGCAGAACTATCAAGATACTTCTCATATGAGCATTCTGCGGAGTGGGGAGAATATGTCAAGCAGAAAAACGGGCAGACCGTGAAGCACGATCTGCCCTGAATGGGAAAGGCCTAGGTTATTTGAGCATCAGAATCTTCCGGGTGAGGCTCTGGTTTCCAGCGCTTACGCGATAGAAATAGAAGCCGGAGGAGCATTCTCTGCCATTATTGTCTTTACCGTTCCACACCACGCTGTGACTTCCTTTGCTTTGTTCGCCGGAAAGTAGCTGGCGTACCAATTGCCCCTTGATATTGTAGATATCAATGCTGACCAAGCCATCGGAGGGAATCGAATAGGTAATGGTAGTGCTGGGATTGAAGGGGTTGGGGTAGTTTGCCGTAGCAATCTCACTCAGCTCGGGGTTGGCTGTGACTGAGGGATCTTCCACGATCACCATCAGAGGGATCAGATAAGGCGAATTGCCCTGAGCGGGATCATTGAGATCGATGCTGAGGGGCAGAGTCAGGACTTCAGTGAGCAGGTCAACTCCGATCCCGCTGCGCGTATCAACCAGTCGGTAGCTGTACTCTGAGGGAAGTTTATAGGGGCTGTTCATACTGAGCCTGATCTCGCCATCAAAGCGGCCTTCACTCAATATGTCCTGAACATCCAGGCTAAGATGCCAGGTGTAAGAAGAGTGGGTATTGCTGCGGATATCTCTGCTATAATTGCCGCCCCAGTCTTCCCAATCTTGATTGTTGATCTTCAGTTCCATGGCTTGGTAAGGACGGAAGGGCACTGCGGGCACATCCATGGGGTCATAGCCATCCAGAGCATCCTCAGCGACACCGAGCACGATGCTGGAGCTCTGTTCACCGCTGTCCGCGCTTAAGTACATTTCCCAATCCGGATTCGCAGGCACACTCTGGCTGAGTCCAGAGTTTGCCAATAGCGGTTGATCATTACTCTGAGCACGGCTGCTGGGGTAATCGAAAAGGATCTTATCCGTTGCAGAACTGGTCTTGATGATGAATGAAGCCCAGGCTGGAATCTCAGCACCGGTATTCAGGTTTTGTGGAGGCAGGGAATTGGATGTATGATCATAGACCCTGACCCAGGGTGACACGGTTCCTTCCAGACGGATGCCGTCGTTGAGCTTGATGGGCTTGTCATAGGGATTGGCCAGCATGAAGAAGCCATTGGTAGGCGAGGGCAGGCCGGGAGTTTCCATCAGGTATTCATCGTCATCCATCAGGCCATAGACCGTCACATTCACGGGTGTTGGATTGGGGTTTCTCACCCAATAGCCCACTCCGGCACGGATGTGGCTGGGAACGGTATATGAAGGCGCCAGGGAGAAAACTACGTGTCCCAAACTATCCGGCATGGCATTGGGATTGAGTTGCAGGATCGAAGTGTAGGTAGGGTGCACATAGAAGGGATGCAGTTGAGTGCCGAACACGGTGACAGGTTGATTTTGGCCGGTGCAGCAGGTAGGGCACGCCCAGCATGTTCCAGCCCGGTTGGTAGGTTTTACTGTGCGTATCTGCCAAAGCGTAGAAGTCATAAGGCAGCGCGCCAATGACCAGAGCGGGATCATCATTGTGCAGCTTGGAACGAGGCTTCAAGTAGAAGTTACCACCCTTGGGATCGGCAAACTTGGGTTCGATATCCAGATTGCCGGTTCCGGGATACACTCCTCCCGGAGCTGAGATATTGCTGAAACTGGCATTGATACTGCTATTATCAAGGAGAATGGGGTTCGACTAGTTCCAGGCTGGAGTTCTTCCAGATCACGCTGCGCGTGAAATCCGCATGAGAGCCATTGAGCAAGCGCAGACCGTTTTCGTAACCCCAGATATTGCTTTGCAATACATCCAGATTGGCCACTGCGTCGGCGATGATTCCGGCTCCGTTGGCGTTTTCAGTGCGTTCTGAGCTCAGCTGGGGATAGACGATACATTTGTCGATACTGGCACTGCTGAGGTTCTTCAGAACGATGCCTTTTGCTTCGGTGCGGCTGGAACTGCTGGAATTGCGCACCCTGATATTGGTGAGCAAGGCACTGGTTCTGGAGGGCGCCTGGCTATTTCCTTCAAAGTAGAGACCGGTGGTGTAATCCATGATCTCAGTATCCGAAACATCAGCGGTGATCGCGCCCAGCATCCGGATGGCTGCATCGTCAGTTCTGCTGGCGCTGGCGGAGTTGCGCACTCTGATATTGGTCAGAAGCGCGTTTGAAGTGCCGGCCAGGTTCTGATTGTCGATATCGATCCCGTAGGAGAAATCATCAAGGAAGTTATTGTTAGCCTGGATTTGGGCGATATTGCTGATCTTGATGCCTTGTCCCGCGTTGCGGCTGGAGGAAGCTGAATTGCGAATGCGGATATTGGAGATCAGGACACTGCTGCGTGCCGGAGCATCGGGGATTTTCCGGTCACTTCCAGCGCTGTGCCAAAGCCGTCGATCATCCCTCCATCCAGTTCCAGGGAAAGATTGGGGCCGATCTTGATGCCAAAGTCATCCGTGCGACTGGCGGAAGCGGAATTGCGCACACGGATATTGGTGAGTAGCGCGTTTGACGTACCGGCAAGATTCTGGTTGTCAATATGCAAGCCAAAAGGATAGCCTTCGATTTCAAAGTCATCGGCGGTAATGTTGCCCGGATTATCCAGCTTGATGCCATGTGCCGCGCTACGACTGCTGCTGGAGGAGTTGCGCACTCTGATATTGGTTAGAAGAGCGCTGTTGCGAGTGATAGCGCCGGAATCTGAGCCAGAGATTAAGGCAAGTCCGGTACTATAATCATCAATCTCCACGTTGCTGATATCAAGGTTCATGTTGCTCATGATCTTGATACCATAATCCTCAGTGCGACTGGCAGAAGCAGAGTTGCGCACTCTGATATTGGTCAGTAAAGCGTTAGCCGTAGTCGCCAGAGCTTGATTATCGATCCACATCCCATAAGCAAAGCCATCGATTTCAGTGTCATCGGCTCCGATCTGACTGATGTTCTTCACTTTAATGCCATAGGCATCCTGTCTGTCCAAAGCTCCGGCATAGAGCACCCGGACATTATTGAACTGAGCATTGTTCTGAACTTGCGATTCCGCGGCATCGATATCGATACCAATGATGTATCCCTCAATCTCAGCATCGCTTAAGCTTAGGGCCACTTTCTCACCGATTTTTTAGCCCGAACTCTTCGGTTCTTTGGTTATCCTCAGTTTTCCTGATGGAAAGCCCGCTGATGGTGGCTGTGCCGGTGTTGGTCAGTTCCGGATTGGCCAGCTCCAGGCCTTTGGGATATCCCAGGATGCTGATCCCCGTACCTTGCAGTGAGGACACATTGCTGATGTTGATCGCTTGATTGACACTGCGGTTGGCGGTGCCGGAAATGTGCACGGACACATTCGTCAGCACGGCTGTGTTACGGTTCTCATTGGCCAGGGCAGCATTCCAAACGATCCCATTCTCGTATTCGGCAATATCAGCTTCTTGCAGGGTCAAAGACACATTTCCTTCCACGATCAGGGCTGTACCATCCACGCGTTGCGGATCGTATTGGCTGTGAAAATACACGTTGGTGATGACGGGGTTGCTGGCCATCGTATTGATATTCTGAACCATGACTGCGGGAGTGTAGTTATGCACATTCAGTCCGTTGATTCCGGGGCTTGAGTTGCCTTGCAATTTCACTCCGGCTTCTCCGGTAAAGCTATTGTTTTCAGCGTCTTTGCTGATAGTATTGTTGTGCATTTGCCCACTCGCGTTGAGGAAAGTAACGCCCACCACGGCATGCTGGATACTGCAATTCTGAATAGCTATGGGTCCCATGGCATTGTTGATCATGATGCCATCCCAGCCCATGTAGGAGTTTTGAGCCAGGAATTGAGCGCCTGTGGCCACGAATCCGCCCTGGATTTCCAGACCGCAACCGGGTGAGAAGATGACGCTGCTCCCTGCTGCTACGTGCAGAGTGCTTCCGGGGCTCACAAAGACGTCGCTGGAGATGTAATAAGGCGAGTTTTGGGGAGTCCACCACATATCTGTGATCTGACCGCCGGGAATCACCGTTCCATCCAGCATGGCAGCCACATAATGCGGATTGTCGGCATAGCCGCTGGCACCCACCAGACCGAAGTTGTCCCAAGCGCGGAGATAGTATTCCACTCCTGTGGTGCCCACGATCTCACCGGGGATTTGCGCGTTATACACGCCATCGCCCATGTCGTTCATAGGGGGTCTGGGTATAGCTCAATTGTCCATAGCGGCGATATGCCAGGATCACGTCATCCACATAATCCGTATCGTCAAAGATGGTGGCGCTGATGTTCAGAGGGCTGTAGTAATTGGTCTGCAATTGCGGGAAGTGCGTCACCACCGGAGGCAGATTGGCAACACCGCCACTGTGAAGGGATTGTTTGCCGGTTCCGAGGAAGGCAGAGTGGAGGTGGATTGTCCGTCTGAAGCAGAGAAGTAATAGGCAATACCCGGAGTTTGCACGTCAATCGCCGGGATGGTGGCCGACCACAAATCTCCGCTCGTATTCTGCATGGCTACAGGAGTATAGACGGATTGGTCGAAATTCCGATAATAGAGCGTAGCATTGCTGGTGAATGGAGCATAGGTATCGGTGATGATCACCTCAATCGGGAGATCCAGGTTGTCCAGTTGAGCCTGATTGTCATAGACCATGGTGGCTGGACTACGCATGATTTGCGGAGATTGACCGGGGAAATAGCTGCCCACATCTTCCGCGCTAACGTTTTGGTAATTCATCACATAACGCAGATTGCGCAAAGTGCCGTCGTAGTATGGATTGCTGCTGCGATAGGAGATGATATAGTTGGACACGATGATCTGCGAGATGTGATCCAATATTGCATTGAAGTTACTATTGATATCATACACTCCACCACCGGTCACTTCGGTGATGGGGGTGAAGGTGGAATACAAGCTGGAATATGTGAGCGCGAAGAGGATCGCGCCATTGGCCACGCAAGCATCGATGGCTTGCTGAAGTGAAGCCCCGCCCTGATTGGGGGTCTCATCGGTGATGATGATCAGGACTTTCTGGCTGCCGGGACGCCAGTTGAAACCGGACAGGGATTGAGTGATGGCGTAGTATCCGGGTTCATATCCACCGTCAATCCTGTTTCTGGCCCAGACGTTATCCCGGAAGTAATCCAGATTGGTGGTCAGGATGCCGCTATCTTCCAGGATGGGATTACCGCCATTGGCGCTCTGCCCATAGCGACAAAGACCCAAAGCGCTGTCCACCCCGGATCCGGCAAGGTTATTGATAAAAGCAGTGACATTTTGGGAGACGGCATTGATCGAAGAGCTCATCGATCCGCTGTTATCCATCTGAAACGCGATATCCACCAAACGCGATCCTGCTCCAGTGGAAGGCGGAGTCACGCTGAAGAAGTTAGTTTGCAACACGTCATTTTCATAGACTTGGAAGTTGGTCTCGTCCAGATTGGACATATCTTCATCTTCCAAGGCCACCGAAAGCGTGGAATAGATGAAGGGGAAGTTTTGCGCGTTCAAGCTGAGCAGGTTCATTTCCGGCACATATTCAAAGACGTTTTTCCATATCTCAATATCGTCAATGCCAAATCCGGCATAGTTTCCGGAGCCATCCGCGACCAGGCGGAAGCGCAGTTGAATGGTCTCTCCGGCAAAGGCCGTGAGATCCAGAGCGTTTTCTGTCCAGGCTTGATAACCGGTTTGCGTGAGTAATGTAGTCTCCAATTGCCCACCGATCATAACGTCGATATACACATAGTCATAAGTACTTTCCACATCCCACCAATGCGAGAGCTTCAGCTCATAGCGAGTGCCAAGCTCAGTAATGGCCGGCAGGGGAATCTGGGGGCTGATCAGTTCGTAACTGGCAAAATCCTGATAGGGATTGAGGGTGTAGGCGCTGTTCGGGGCGGATACTGCTCCGTTCAGCGGGTCTTGACCGATGAACCAGCCATTTCCGACCATCCATGATCCCGGATTGGGATCAAAAGTCTTCAGCATAAATCATGGTGCTGCTCACCAGAGTGCCATTCCGCTGGGGATTGTATCTGGCAAATGGAGCAGGCAAGCGCTGTCCTTTTTGGGGAGCATCCTGATCTGCTCTGCTTTGAGCAAAGGCCGTACCCAGCGCGAGGCAGAGAATCAGAACCAATAAAACAAGTTGTTTGAAACGCATAATGCTTTTCTCCTATTCATTTTTTGCTATTATTCGGATGAAGGCTCGATCCCAGAGATCGGGGATGAGCACCCATGTATTACTTATAGATTCGATGATCTGCGCCGGAGTGGCACTCGGCCACTCAGCGTATAGGTAAAGGTCATAAACGATGCCTGCCAGAGGGGCTCCATTGATATCCAAAGTAACAGCGTCCCAGGAACAGATGATTCCTTCATCGCCATCAGGATGGAGCTGGATATTTTGCACCATCAGAGGTTCCGAGGGTAGGACGCTGAGGTGCAGGGTGTAGGTTTGCGGAGGATTGAAGGCATCATGGATAGACACTTGCAGGCTATCCTGCCCTTTGAAAGCGGGGGCTGGGATCAGCAGGACTTCCTCCGTCTGATAATCGCAGATAGCGCTAAAGTTCTCTGTATCATCAATCTCTACCCAGGTGCTGTCCCAATCCGCGTCATACACCAAACCGGCCCAAGACCAGATCAGGCTTTGATTTTGAGTAAGCTCCAAGAGTGGGAGCTCATCAATAAAAAGGGGTGGACTATTGGTGTTGTCCCGCTCAATACTAACCATCTGAGACACGGTGTGACCGTTGCCGGTGGCAGTAATCTCCACGCTGGTGGAGCCGATCCAGCCGGCCAGGGGATGCACTTCCCAATGGAAAGCCCCCCCCCTCATTCACTATGCGTTGTCCCAGATGCGCGTTATCAGCATAGCTGTAAGTGAGCGATCCTGTGTTCACGGCAAAATGCTCGTTCAGGTTCACCCGTCGGGCTTGATTGTCTGAAAACAGCAGATCGGGAATGGGGCTCAGGATATAGGGAATGGTGGCATCATAATCCACGCGGATCACGCAGTTCGTGAGGCTGGCCGCGGTGGCGTAACTGTGGCTGCTCTGTGCTCGGAGATTGATCGTCTGCGCGCCAAACACCAAGACCGGAGTATAGTAGGAGGGGATGCTTCCGGTGATTTCCCAGCTCAGGGTATAATTGTTTGAAAGCCGGTTCTGAGCCTTGATCGTGGTATTCCAGGTTTTGGTGGCCGGAACCGTGGAGCGGATATCCACGCTGTAGTTGCCATTGTAAGTAGTGCCCCAATCCGTGTGCACAAAGTAGGGATGAACATATTCCGGACTTGGAGAAAAATTCTGATATGCCAGATCGTGATTCCAGTCATAACCATCACTCGCGGTGGCATGCTCCCCCAGATGCGCGTACCCTTGCAACACACTTGATCCGCTACCATGATTCGTAACGATCAGGCTCAATTGCCAGTCGGCATATAAGGCGGCGGCATGCATCAATAAAGCTGCCAAGACCGGAACCAAGAGCTTATACTTCATATCTCCTACCTGCGAATTTTCGTTTCCAGAGGCTTAGGCTTCCAATATATCCAGTATGTAGAATGCTATTAGTCTGTCAAGCCCTTTCTGAGGTTTGGGTTTTAGGTTTTAGGTGTTAGGTGTTAGGTGTTAGGGGTTAGGGGTGGCCCTTTGACTGTACTTGGCGGTGCTGCCAAGTGCTGCCAACTGCTTTTTTTTTACAGTATGTTACGCTTGCCTTCCTCATTTCTGACAGTTAATCAAGTGACCATCAAGCCTTAATCAAGCGTTAACTATTAACGCTTGATTAACGCTTGATTAAGACTTGATTAAGGCCTTGCAGGGAGAGAGGAGGCGGTAACTCATTGTCAATTTACGATTTACAATGTACAATGTACAATGTACAATGGATTGGGTTGATACCACTACGATTTACCCGTAACGGAGCTTTCAAAAGCTACGAACACATGTTGCTTTCAAAAGCTACGAAGACTGCCTGGTGTTTGAGTCGTAGCATCGGAATGCTACGTTGCAATGTTCCAGACTCAGATCTCTCGTTTCAGCTATAAAAGTAGTAATCCAGATAATCCGGCACTTTTGCGCTCAGGCAAAGGGGGAGATTGAGGAGTCTGAAGCTTCGGTTGTTGGGTAGCTTAACCTCGTCCAGGGACAGGGCTCCTTCATAGAAGCGCACGGCCATGTCATGATCCGTAATCAGCATAAACTGGATCAGCGAACGCAAGGAACCTGCCGAACCGGATTTGACTCAATCGGGATCAGCTTGCCTCGATGGGGAATCACAAAGTCCACCTCGGCGGAGGATTGCTGCTTGTCTCTCACCCAGAAGCCAAGCTTGGAAGTGCTCGTGCTCCACATGGTCTCAAGTTCCTGTCCTACCACATGTTTGACCATCAAGCCCTTGTACACAGAATCCAGCTTATCCTTCAGATAGTATTCCTCCTGCAAGCCCAGCTGATAATTCAGGAGCCCTGTGTCCAGCATTTGCAACCTTGGCTTGCGGCGGTAGTTGGGAATAGCGGGTAGGCATGTGGCTGTAACGGGATGGTAGAGTTTGAGCAGTTGAGCCCGTTCCAGCTTCTCAAAAGCTTCTTTCATGATCAGAGATTTGAAGTTAGAAGAGCCAAAACCTTCCAATGTGATGCGTTTGCCGGCTTCAGCCGGGGCTGTTTTTAGGATATGCTGCAAAGCCCTGGCCAGAGCTTTGTCGCCGGCATATTTGTCCACATCCTCCTGATACGCTCTCACCAAAGACTCATAGACTCTATTGACCAAAACCATGTCTGAGTGATCAAGGTAGCGGACGAGAGCTTCAGGCATGCCACCCAGCATTGAGTATAACTTGAACTTTTTGCTCAGCTCTTCCAGGAAAGGAGCAGTGGAAGGGATGCTCCGATATCCCTCCAGAAGGTCATCTCTGCCAAGGGCTCCCAGGAACTCCTCAAAACTCAGAGGGTGAATCCAAAGGTTTTCCACCCTCCCCACGGGAAAGCTCTGATGCTCGTCGCTCACCACAGTTTCCAGCAAGGATCCGGCAGCGATCACAGCCAATTGGGGAATCTCTTCATAGAAATAGCGGAGCATCTTGATGGCCAGAGCACTGAATTGAATCTCGTCGATGAAGAGCAAGGTCTCTTCCGGCCGATAGGGCAAAGCCTTCCGCAGACAGATCAATTGGAGTAGCTCATGCACCTTGAGTTCGCGTTCAAAAAGCTGCCTGTCTTCCTCCAAGTCCAGATTTACATACAGAAAGATCTTGAAGAACCCGGCAAAGGACTTTACCGTGGTGGTTTTACCCACCTGTCTCGCTCCTCTGAGGATCAAGGGCTTGCGGTGATCTTCACTCTTCCAACGCATCAATTCATGCTCGATCCTGCGCTTGAACATTGCTGTCTCCTAACTTATGATGTTGTAAGGACATGATAATCATGTCGCGCCGTATGTCAAGGCAAAAATCCCGGAAATCCATATCAAACTAAGGGCAAATATTCGGGAAATGCGTGACAAACTAAGGGCAATTTCCGCTTCCATTTAGGGGTTGAAAGCGTTTGGAGGTTTA
>JAJOKA010000026.1 GCA_021206555.1 Candidatus Cloacimonadota bacterium
CACCTCAATCACCTCAATCGGAGTTCATGCTGCTGATGATGGTTTGAATGCCTACAATAATCGAGGGCTACGAAAAAAAAAATAGCAAGCTCGAGAACATCGGGCAGCATGGACTTCGAGCAGCGGGTATGGGAGAGAATCTTGAACAAAGAGACCAAGAGGAAAAGAATCAAAGTCATAACAGATATCGCAATCCCGCTGCTCGAAGTCGAAAGCGCTTGTCATCATAGGCTTCGATGCGGGATTGGGAGATAAACGAACTTGGCTTGGCTTCACGTAATTGGGAAAGCGCCTTCAACTCCGAGGGTGGATAATTTGGAGTTAATGCCGCTTGATATGTGCATGAATGCCGATAAGTCTTGAAGTCACCACTTAGATCATGATAGCCCTCGATCTTGGGGCGGCATTGACTTCAAACAGCGGAGTTGGGGGAGTGAAGGGTGAAGGCGTTCCCGCTGCTTGAACTCCAATCCTTCGGATAGAAGTCCAAGGGTGCCAGATCATAGTGTGGGGCGCTTCAGCTACTAACTCAGCCCGAGGATCAGAACCACCTTTTCTGCATCTCTTGCACATTTTCCGGATGGAGCCACGGGTGTCTTCATCCAGGCTCGCTTCCAGGGAGGCCATCAGTTCCTTTAGTTTTGGGTTATCCCGCTCATCTGTCTTCTCAGCCATGAGCGCCCAGAAGTAGGCAAGTTCCGGGTCTTGGGTAACTTCGCTGCCTTCATGGCAGAGAATGGCGAGTTCCAGGGCTTCGGGTACTCGCTGAAACATTGCTGCCCGGCCATACCAATCGAGGGCTTCCTGCATGTTCTTTTCTGTGCCATATCCCGTGGCATAGTAGCCGGCGATGATTAGGCAATTGCTTTCCGGAATGCTGTAACTGAGTTGTTGAATCCAGAAGAAAGTATCTTCCGGGGTTTGCCCTTCCACCAGTTTGTCGGCATAAAGCTCTCCCAAGCGGATGGTGGATATCTCATCATCGGCAAGTTTATAATACTCCACTGCCTTTTGAATGTCCTTCCCGACGAGTTTTCCCTCGTGATAGAGCTTGGCCAGATTGTAGTAAGCTTCGCGGTAGCCCAGTTCGCCTGCCCTTTCAAAGTGTTTGAGGGCAGAAGCGATGTCGGATGTTTCCAGCTGCTTTTTGAGGTGCATCAGGGCCAGCTCAAAGTGAGCCATATCATTATCCAGTTCAGCCGCTTGCAGCAGCCATTTGCCGGCGGTGGGAAAGTCCTCATTGTTTAGAGCATTGATGCCCAGGATATACATGGCGATGTTATCCTGCTCTTCCACAAGCACCAGCAGTTCTTCATCGCTCATGTCATAATAACTCTGCGCGATCAGGTTCAGGCTCATAATCAGGATTGCGATCAACAGGATCAGTTGTACTTTCTTCATGTGTTCTTCCTTTTAAAGTAGTGTTTGGAATCTCCCCATTCATCAAAGCCGATCGTCTCTCCGATGGACTCAATCCTGCGGGAGAGACAGCCGATGCATTGATTGGCGTTTTCGTCCATGCAAGGTTTGCCCTCATAAAGCTGATAGCCCTCGCGGTATTTAGTGTCGGTGATATTCGGCATCAGCACGTTTGCTCCGGCTAAAAGCCCCAGTTCACGGCCTTCGGTATGTAGCGCTTGCAAGGCCGTGGTGGTGGCAATATTCACGTCCTTCAGCGCAATGCGGCAGGTAGCGATCAGTTTCAGCCCCAGCTTGAGTGCGGCATCTTTATCAAAGCCTTCTTCCAGATGGGCCAGGGGCGTGCCATGATGCGGGATGTAAGGCCCCATGCCCAGCATATCCACGTCCTCATCATAGAAAAACAGGATGTCATTGGCGATGTCCTCAATCGTCTGTCCGGGCAGTCCCACCATTACACCGGTGCCCACCTGATAGCCAACTTTGCGCAGGAGTTTCAAGCAGTTTTTGCGGTATTCAAAGCTGTGATCGGCAGGATGCAAAGTCTTATACAGCTCAGGATTGGTGGTTTCGATGCGTAAAAGATAGCGATGCGCGCCGTCATCAAACCATCTTTGATACACTTCTTCGCTCTGTTCTCCCAAGGAAAGGGTGATGCCCAGTTTGCCATCCGACAGCTGCTTTATACCCCGGATCAGATCACTGATCAGATCGATCCAGGCTTTGTCCGTGCGTTCTCCGGCCTGGATCACCAGGCTGCCATAATGCTGTTCATACACCACTGCGCTTCCCGCAAAGCTTCCTCAAGGGATATGGTATAGCGAGGGAAATCCGGATTGCCACTGCGGATGCCACAATAGTAGCAATTCTTGGTGCAGATATTGCTGAGTTCGATGATGCCCCGGAAATAGACCTTTGTGCCTACCTGGGCTTTCTTGATCTCATAAGCACGCTTATATAGTTCTTGCAGCTCAGCCTCATCGGTGATGCTGAGCATCTTGATCAATTCTTGTTTATCAGGACGCATGTATTTACCTCTTGAGAACAAGATATTCAAGGCTGGGTTTTTGGGCAAGAGAAATGGGACTTGGGGTTATAAGTCTTCCGGTTTGGATATTCATCTGCTCCGATCCTATAGCAGTCGACATTTGTGAATGATGGAAAGAATTGTGCTTGACAAGAAATCCTGTTGTCAATAATCATGCAATGTCAATAAGGCTACCTGAGGATTATGGCAGCAAGGTCTGCCGGACTCGGGTAATGGAACCAAAAAACACCGGCATCAAGCTGAGGAGATTGCCGATAGTAGAAACGCTTCCAGCCGTTTACAAGCGTCAGGATGACGCTTCCACCTCGATGTGGAATTGGCTTCCAGCCGTTTGCAAGCGTCAGGATGACGCTTCTACTTTGCACGAAAAAGGAGAAAAGACATGAACACAAAAGCATTGGTCACAATGTTGTTACTGCTGCTCTGCGCAATGATCTTCGCCAGTGAAGATGCCAGCGATGCCGCAGAGCACGCGCGCAAAACCCAGGAACTCAATCAATTGGCCGAAAGATTCAAGGCTGAGACGGGGTTTACAGGAAGAATTAACTACGGGTATGAGCGAATGAGGTTGGGCTCATTTGAAGGGAACTTCTCAGATATTCCATTCACTACAGAAGCAGACACTATAGCCTTCAGACAGGCTTGCGAAAGGATAGTGGACAAGATTCTGCCATATTCACCGGCAAACCGGTCCCAGCTATCAAAGAGTCGGATAACAAAACAGTGGGGTGGATATACAACGGATTATTACCAGCAAGTCGGGGGTTATCGGGTGGAAGGCGCTGGATTCATAATGATTACTTATGAAGAAGGCCGTAAGCGCTTTTCGATTGGGGACAATACTGTGGAATTGCCGGATGTAGATGTTAGTGCGATGATCAGCAAAGAAGCAGCTGAGGGGATAGCACTATCTGATATGAATGATGCCAAGTATCAATCATCAAGAACGGTTTCAATCTACTACACAAATCGAGGATCAGATACGTACTATCTTGCTTACTTTGTTTGTGTGGGAACTGACTCAAATCCAATATTCGGAGATTACTTCTACCTAATAGATTCTATGACAGGAAGGGTAGCACATAAGAGACCTGCGGACTTTATCCACTCAGAAGTAAACGTTCGAACGATGGGATATGAACACTTTAACGACGTTGTTTGGAGCAATCCACCAATACAGGAATCATTGGTGCCGATGAAAGACGTGAGAGTAGTAGTAAAACCAGATTCCATGCAAACTGATCTGGAGGGATATGCAAGTTTTATTGACGTAGCGGATAATTTCATCACTGCAAAACTGATAAACTCAAGCATGAAGGTAACATGTTCCATTGACACTCTTTCTCCAGTTTCTTTTGCAGCAGCTATTTCAGATTCATTGAATCAGCAAGACATCAGCATGCCAAACTACTCGCATTATACTTCCAATGTGTTTATCAAAGCCTCAAAACACATCGATGGTTTGAATCACATAAATGGTAACAGTAGCTATATTGGCACCCCTGTAAATATTTGTTGTTTCAATACGCCCCCTGACTACAATGCTCATGCTTGGGGAGGGTATAGTGCAGAGCATAATTTTATCTGGATACGTGATGGACGACTGGCTAGCACCGTTAGGCATGAGCTAGGTCACAATTACGTACATAATGTACTGGGAATTAGTTCTTTTAATGCTCCAGACACTTTGCATGAATATACAGGGGCTATGGATGAAGCGTTTGCGAGTTATCTATGCGGGTCTCCCACCGATGATAGTTATTTGCCAGATTTATTGATCGAGTTTAATATGGCGTTTGAAAACAGTATATCAGATTCCTTATCACTCACTGAGGATCAATATACATACTATAGTAAGGGCAGATATCTCGCATCCGCCTGGTGGAGTTTGCGCGATAACTCATTGTTCCCCGATAATGATCAGGGAGTTTGCGGGGTCGATACACTATTGGTCGCAGGCCTAGGAATTGTTAGACGCGATATTGAAGACAATGCTGCCTACCGCTACAAACCTCGTTACTTCTATAACATCCTCATGAACCGGGTAGATGATGGTTCTGCTTCCTATTCCTTAAACACAAAGCAGAATGCCATCAACAAAGCCTATGCATCTCGTGGCTTTCATTTCACTCCCCAAGTGATCAGTGCCGGTTCATTAAACTCAGCCACTGAAAAGAACATGTTTCGCGTTGGGGATCCTGTATATGTGACGATCACAAAATTGTCCTCAAAATACTCCGGTAACCGTGTACATTGTCGCGGATCAGGATTATACTGATGGCATGAGTGTTTCGGGGCTTAACACTATTGTTCATCAGTTTTCTGCATGGACAGATAGTCAGGGTAAGGTGGATCTCACAGATCCGGTGCTTACTGCTCCAGCTGTGGGTACTTATGACATTATTGTCAATATCGGAAACGACGATTTTCTGCACTATGCTCACTTGAATGCCAATGTCCGGGATGGTTTTGATGGGCTTAATGGGCCCGGCTTCACTGTATATGATGATGGGGTTGATGTGGTTATGGCTCTTGATCTTTCAGGAAGCATGCATGAACACACCGCAGATCTTCAACAACTAACTAAGAGATTCATTAGTGCTATGTTGCCGGGAGATAAAGTTAACATTTTTGGTTTTAATGAAGGGAGCGCTCCGAACTGGAATAGTGGAGGATTTCAAATATTAGCCCCGACTCCATTAGCACAGTTATACACAATAACTACTTCAAATCAAACTACTTTGATCAATGGTGTGGCTCAGCCAACAGCGGGAGGAAATACCGATTTGTATATACCATACTATAGGGGGTACTATCCATTTGGAAGCCCTTCCGAAAGGAGCAAGGGGATGATTCTGTTATCGGATGGAGTGCATAATCCAACAATTTATGAACAACATCCCTACAATGCTAATTATAGTAACCCTCACAGGATGAATCATGTAAGTTCATTGATAAACACACATTATAACAATAATGATATTGCGTGCTATACTATGCGTTATGGCAATGCATCAAGCGGCATTACGAACATGAATAACATTGCGTCTTGGGGTCACGGCGTGGCATATCAAGTTCCTCATTTATCTGGAATGTCATTGATCGTAAGCCGTTTGATAAGTAGACTGAGAGGTAATCCTCCAAACTACGATAGCCCTCATGTGATTCCAGAAACTCAAGTCAAACTTTCCAGATAGTTGTTGATGACAACGCAGAATGCTTCAGGACAACTCTGATTTGGGCTCTTCAGGAAATGCAAGTTATCGGCATTTTACACTTACCGATCCATTAGGAACTATTTATGACCAACCAGAAGTATTTGATGGAGCAACCTATAAATACAGTATTGCATTTCCAGAAGCTGGTACATGGATAGCAACCATAACAAATGGCTTAACGGTTACTGATAGCTGTAGTGTGATCTCTGAGATCGACTCAGATCTAAGAGTAAATGTGCTAACAGCATCTACTGCACATCCTATCGATCAGCCGTTCCTATTGCAAGTTTCAGTGATGGATTACATAAACCCTGTCGCAGATGCAGTGGTAAGCGCTACAATCTCGAGAGGTACTTGGGAGTATTCCATAAACCTTTATGATGACGGAAACCATTTTGATGGAGCTTCAAATGATGGCGTATATGGGAACTACATGTTTGCTTTATCCGAAACTGATGCGTATGGGGATTTCGATCTTTCATTTACTGTGGATATTCCTTCGGTAAACGGCATGCGAGTTATTCGCCAGAATCTATACTTGCAGCCAGCACAGCAAAACTCATATCCTGCTGTAACACGTGATCTTCACAAGGGATGGAACTGGGTAGGCTATCCACGCCTTCAACGAGACGATACCGGGACATTGATTGATTATGCCAATGTATCTCTGCTACCGCATCTGTCTGATATCGAATCTGCGGATGGTTATGCTGAGTACCGCAATAATCATTGGACCTATCATGGACTGGAATCGCTCAATAGCGTTGATGGTTACAAATTGCGAACCAATATGAATGATGATGATACGATTAGATTGTATGAGTTAGGCACGATCATCGACACGCTAATGGTTCATCAGCTGCAAAGGAAGAGTGGATATGGCTTACCTATCCATGCTATGAAACGGCCCAACCTCTTGAAGCTCTGGCTGATGTGGAGGATAAGATAGATTACATCATGGCAGAGCAGTGGAGTATGAAAAGAGATGACAGCGGGAACTGGATAAGCGATGGCTTTATCCGGCCATATCTGAAGTATGGCGATTCGATTATGGTGCGAGCCACCAGCGCTTGTTCATTCGTGTGGAATCGCCCTTAACTACTCCTGATGTATCAGAGCCCCAAAAAACATCATACTTACTTTCATGGATAAGCCCGATTATGAAACTCTGATGATTGAGTCCATTGATGGAGATAATGACTACTCTGAGATAGGGGTTTTCCAAAATGATGAGTGCATTGGAGCGAGGGTGATCCAGGCATTCCCGATTCAGATTCTGGCTTATTCGATCCCAGCTGAAGAAGGCGGTGGTGATCTTAGTTTAATGCTCTACTCTGAGAGCAAGGGATCTCGGATGGCAAGTTTTCAATCTTCAAGCAGCACCAACATGACAATCGCGCGGAGCAACATGGATTCAGAAGCTATGCTGTGAATACAGATGGTGAGGTAGTAGCTCCGGTTTTAGCTTTGGGTTCAAATTACCCCAATCCATTCAATCCTTCCACCAATATCAGCTTTTCGATTCCGTCACCCGCCAAGGTCAAGCTCACAGTCTATAACGTGAAGGGACAAAAAGTGAAAGAGCTAATCAATGATACGATGGATATGGGCAAACACACGGTTCAATGGGATGGCACAGACCACAGCAACAGGAAGGTTAGTTCCGGACTGTACTTTAGCCGCCTTGAGCACGATAGTAAGAGTAAGACCATCAAGATGATGCTGATGAAATAGACCCGCTAAGTGTCTCCTATAGCTTGATTGTAATCACGGCAAGAGTCGGTAACCTAGACACAGATGATGCTGTGAAGTCGCAAGATCTCGGCTAGTAGGGATGAAGTATTAGGAATTAAAAACCCCGCCGGAGCGGGGGTTTTTCATATTTTCTAGTTTTCGTTTAGTTTCTCAGCTGCAAGCGATTTCCTTTGACGGCAATCACTTTGAAGAAGAGGAAGGAATGGGTGGGGTTGATCTGATATGAAGTTCCGGTAATGGAATCGATCACGCCAAACTCACCATCAGGACTATCCGCGGTCAGGATTTGGTAGCCATCAGCATTGGTGACTTCCGGCCAGCTCAGAACGAGGTTTGCGCCATCCTGGTTGATGCTGACTACGGGTTTATCAAGACTGAAGATGAGCTCCACAGGGTTGCCTTCCCCAATGGTTTCACCAAGCTCGGGGTTTAGAACCAGATCGGCATCATAGGCTTGTCCATCAGCTTGGCTGAAGATCTTGAAGTTTATTGTCTCACCGGATGATGCAAGCTGCACCTGCATCGTCACATAGGCGTTGCGTTGGGTGCTCACCACTCCGGTTCCGCGGCATTCACCATTTACAAAGGCTCCGACCAGGTCGCCATCGAGGGCAGGATTGCCAAAGAAGCTGATTTGAGCATGGATGGTGGCCGGAGGATTGGGATAGCTAACCGGAGTCCAATTGGGCAGATCCGGGTTTGCTACTGTCACATGGGCCCCGAAGGGATCGAGTGCGCCACAGAGAGGTAACTTGTGCTTCTTCCGCTAGTATCAGAGGCCTGAATCCAGTAGTAAACGCTTTGTAGATGAGCAGGGCTGCTAATGCTTGCGCTATAGGTATTTCCACCGCTGAAGCTAAGGCTGGTCTGCTGCCAGGGACCGCTTGAAGATGTGCTCCAAGCGATGAAGCTGGTTTCAGCATCCAGGGGGTTGTGGTGGTCGATCTCCACGGTCAGGGTGTATTCCTGATAGGATGTGAGATCATTGATTGGCGTGTGGCGCACGGCAATCATCTGATCGTCGAAGATGGTATTTACCCGACAGTGCAGGGCATCGGTAGATTGATAGTTGCTGTAAGTGTATCCCCTTACGGTAAAGCCCGGCATGGCTGTTTGATAGACAGCCAGAGCAGCCGCGTCATTGGCAGTGCCCATTTGCGGGACGTAGATATTGCCGTTCATGATGAATGAATTTGTGTAGGCTTCATTATTTGGAGTATCCACGCGGAAGATGCGGTAGGGGCGTGTCATAGCTGCTGGTTTTAGCCTGCCATTGAGCCACGGAGTTTTCGATCGCGGCATATTGAGCGTGGCTTGATGGCACTCTGCGGATGATCACTTTGTCCACATCCAGTATCTTAGCCCAACAATCAATATGATCAATGTAAGTGTTTGTAGGATCAGTATAGATCTGATAATCCGTGACGCCCAGATAGTTGCTGAAGCGTTGATTGATCTGGGCCTGGCTGAGAGTGCTGTTCTCCGAAAGCACAAGCTCGGTACTCATCGCTTTGCCCATGCCATCGGTCATCATATTGCCGCCAGTGTGGTTCATATCCAGATCATACAGGCCTTTGCCCAGATAGCCGGCGACTACTGAAGGAATCAGATTATCATTGGGACGGGGGCGGTTATAATTGAAGTTTACCAGGTGCATGTTTTGGTCTTCATCAAAGATGGTCCATGGGCCATAATCCCGCACCCAGTATGAGTCTGACGCGGCATTGATGTAGCGCACATTGGCCATGGTGACGCCATTGCTCTGCAAGGCACTATTTGCTGCGCTTTGACTGCCTGATGTCACGATAATATAAAGCAAGGCGTCCTGGGAAAGATCACGCAGCAGGCTGTAGGGCTGACCGAAGGGATAACGCACGATTGCGCCCATTGCCGGTTCCCATTCTGCCACGAAGCGCGGGCCTACAGGGTAGGGATTGACCGGAGTCTCAACCGTCAAACTGATCGGAACCGAGAGAGTGGGATTATTGACAGCATTGGAAGTGATCGTGATGCTGCTATTGTAGATACCGTCAGCAAGGCCTTCGGAATCCAGGGTCACATCGATTATGGTGTTTTCACCGGGAGCAACGATGCCGCCGTATGAACTGAGGCTAATCCAATTCGCAGTCCTGGTAACCGGATTTGATTCACTCAAAGCGGGGTTAGATATTTGCAGGGCGATGTCTGATTCCGGACGAGCAATGGCCCAATCCAGATCGGCAGTGCCGGTATTGCTGATGGTGAGAGTCCGGCTTATGCTGCTGCCGTTATCTAACGATTCTGTGATTGAGGCAGGTGAAACGGTGATGAGTGGCGCGTCTTCATCGCTATGAAGGTATACTAATCTGATATTTGGCCTTAGCGTTGTGACGCTTCCACCACTGAAGACAGAGGTTTGATCACTATAGTCGTCTCTTACAAAGCGATAACCACTTGTAACCGCGGTATATTGAACGGTTCCGGATGATACCCAGGATCCCATCAGGCCAAAGGCAGTATCAACCAGGATGTTGTCTGTTCCATTCCACATAAATGGAGTGGAGAGGTTGTACATGTTCCACCCTGTCTGAGTTGGGCTATAACTTGCGTTTGCATAAACTGTTGTTAAATTGGTGGAATCTATCCAGTTAGCGACGTTTGCCGCGCTTGTATGTTTCATGCGCACCACAAAATTGGGCATGCTCTGAGAGGGCAAACCGGTAATATTAAAATCCGATTTGGGCAATTTCTACGGGGCCGAAAATGCCGGCAGCATTCAGTTCCGCAGCAGTGTAGACAGATTGTCCATGTAGACTCTTATAATAGAGGTTGATGGGCGATCCGTCACTTGTGGAGGTGGAAGCAGTGCCACTTCCGATTGTGATGACGACGGGAGTCACGATTGATGGTGTAGCAGACACGGTATTTGAAGGATCAGATTCCCCTCCGCTATATACCGCGACTATGTGGTAATTGTATGTGACGCCGTTAGTAACCGCTGTGTCTGTGTAGCTCAGATTGTTTACGGTAGAGAGCAAATTGTTGTTTCTGAATACCTTATATCCGTTTGGAGTTCCTGATACAGGAGCTTGCCAGCTTAATACCACCCTTTGATTGCCGGGGCTTGCGGTTAGATCCTGTGGCGGATAGAAAGCGCTGGGAGCAGTTGATGCCGGGAATACTATATAATCTATCCAGGCGCAGTCACTGCCACTGGATACTGAGCCATCCTTGTAATAAGTCCAGCTCAGTTCTCTGGTGCCGGCTGCCAGATTGTATGTAGCTTCAGTCCAATCAACTGTACCTGACCATTGATTCTGCTGCACTCCATCAACGTAGAATCTCAAATAATCATAACCTGATTCAGAGGATACTTTGTAGCGGAAGCTGATGGTTCCGGGACTGCTGAGAATGCGGGTAGTGCTCATGGTGCTGGTCTGATTGTGGCTGATAGTGCCACTCTTAGCGGTATAAGTGCCTTCGTAAGCACCGGTATTTACCACAGTCCAGGGCAGGTTGCCTGTCATGATCCAGGGGAAAGAAGTGAAGTTGCCACTTTCAAAATCCTCAAGGATCAGGCCGACGGGCATAGTCTCCGTCTTAGTTGCCGTGTAAGCTCCGGCACTTGCGTTGAAGTTGAGGGTGACCAAGGTTCCAATGCTCATGGAAGCAGAAGCAGTAATGCTGAAACTAACTGTTCTGCTGCCATTTGCAGCGATTGCACTGAAGTTTGCTGAGCCGCTATTGATCATGATGCCTGTAGTGGGGCTGGTCAAGGTAGCTGTCCCGTTGGGGCTTGCAGCGCCGCCTTCGTTAAAGATGGGCATTGTAATTGTTACGGTCTCACCGGGGTCAAGACGACCATTGTTGTTGCCGCTGGGATCAGCTATTGTGATGTTGCCAAAAGCAGCGCAGGGGCAGAAATGGGAAGGTTGAAGCTATGCTCCCAGCTATTTGTGCCGCTGGTCATGGTAATGGTAAAGGCTGCCACAGTGCCGTCAGCAATGTTACTGGCGATATTGAAGGCGAAAGCGTTGTTACGCGTGATGGTTGCGCCAGCAGCAAGATTACCCACAGCTTCATTGGCATCGGTGATAGTGATGCCTGCGGTTGCGGTACTGAGCGTTGCAGAAAGGCTGTTTGCTGCAGCAGCGCCGATGTTCTGGAAGCTCACGCTGAAGTTTGCGCTGTCACCATATTCGGGACTATTATTGTTGCTGTCGCTATACTGAGTGTTTTGCACTACCACATAGGGCCCGGTACCGGGTATCTGTTGCACTTCGCCAATATAGGTGACTCTGTTATGAGCTGTGACGGTGAGAGTGTAGGTGATGCTACCGGCAGGCATATCATTCAGAGGCAAACTAATGCTGCCACTGCTACTGGTAAGCCAGGGCATGGATTTGATTGTTGTAGGTCAATGAAACCAGGCATTGGCCACACCGGTGGAGATATTCATGGAGCTGCACGATGATGATCTGGTGGATGGTCACTGTCATCGGCAGAGGTGTCTTGCTTCTGGCCATCAGGGACGCGTCGCCAAAGATATGCCAGGTCTTGAACATATTCACGCCGTCTGTGCCATAGATGTCCATCATTTTGCAGGAGCCGTTGTAATAAAAACCACCGGCAGTGCTTTTGGTTTCTGCTACCCAGAGATCGGTGATCTCATCCTGACCCCGCATGGGGGAGTTCCAGCTTTGATTGATCGTGCTGGCATAGATGGTGATGGCGCCGCCATTGGGGCTGCGCATCCAGGCTTCGGCAAAGCAGGTGATAGATACAAAGTTGCCATTCACACAGGCCACGTCAACGATGAAGGGGGTCATATTGCCATTGGTGAGCGCCATAGCATTTGTATTGCTGAACCCGGTGGTGCTCCAGGTAGTGTTGGAACCGTGTCCCACGTAATTGATGAAGCCACGTCCGGCATTAACATTGGAAGTTACCGTAGAAGCTGAGGCACCCGGATCATAGATCTGATCAACCGTTGTATAGCCATAGTTGAGCAGCTTCGTGCGGATGATATTCATGTGTTGGATATCAGATTCACCATTATCGCCCTGAGATCCGCCACCCTCATTGGAGGCGATGCCCATGGCACGAGAAAGCCAAGTGTCAGTGGTAGTTGCATCGCGTTCATAGGCAATGCTGCGGTTGAGCTGAATCTCCAGTTGTGATACATTCTCAGCTGAGAAACGGCCGATGAAGATATCCGGATAGTTATCGCTACCGGCTACCAAAGAGAATGTGGGATCGCTGCCTCCGCCTCCGGAACTAAGAGATGGGATTTGTGGCGCGTCACCCACCAACTGCACAAAGGTAAGGCTATTATCCTGGTTATACTTGTTTTGGATGTAAGTTTGCAATTGAGTGGCAGTGGTACCGATGGTCGACCACTCCACCAGTTCGGTCTCAATACCTTTCTGACGTTTCCAGTTTACCCAGGGTTGAATGGCAGTCATGAAGCTGGAGTGGCATACCACCAGCAGCTTGCCATAGCTATCATCCACCGGAGTATAGCGGTAGCCGGGCCAATTCACAAAGTGGTTTTGATATAAGGTGAAGAAGAGCGGGAAACGCTGTCCCTGCTCTGGCTCAGGGTATTCACAGTGTCGATGCCATCGCTGTAAACTCTTACTTTGTATGAGGTGTAAACGCGCAAGGTCTGAGTGTCGGCCCGATAGGCAAAGGGAGTGGTTTTTTACAGTGATCCCACGAAAATCCCTGAGGATGTAGGGCTCACTAAGATCAGCCACCACTTCCGGGAAGAAGCGATTGCTCTGATATACAGAAGAAAATTCATAAGGTACACTGGCGGGATCGATATCACGGGTAATCACGCCTTTGGAAGGGGCAATGGCCAGTTTGATATCGGTAAACTTCAGATCATAGACTTCCAGCTTCATCCTGGCATTGCCATCAATGATGATACTGCGATTATACACCGGCAGTTCAGGATCACCCTTATCTTGCGTAATCCCTTCCTGGGGCAGGCTGATGTGATGCCAGGTCTGACCGCCGATTTGCACGGCTCTTTGGTCAAAGTGATTGATCTGATATTGCAGAATTGTCTCTTGGGGGTGCTTTGTAAAACTTGTAGTGAGTTTGCTTCACTACCAAGGCTGATTCGCTCTGCTGTCAGGCTGCTGATCATAATCAGGATCAGCGCTATCAGGAACAAAGTTCGCTTCATATAGGGCTCCTTTACTATGTGGCAATATGATCTTGGATTTTGATAATGTCAGGCGCTACAAGAGTACTTGTAACACACAAGTAGCATCAAGAATAAAAGGCATGCAAGCGTCAAGCCAAATTTTTGGAAAATCTCACCTTGCTTTTTCTCTTGACCGATTGCCGCCCATCAGTTCTGTGTTCAAGATGCTTAAGAAGCTCTTTCTCGAAACATAAAAGCTAAACGCAGTATAGATTATTGAGGTAGATAAATATGAGATTATCACAGCTTATCCTGATGCTCCTTATCCTGATCCCGCTCAGCCTGACAGCGAGCTGGAAAACCATGTCCACAGATAGCTTTATGGTCTATTACCGCTCCGGTATGGAAGACGAGGCCCTGCATGCCCTGAAAGTGATGGAGCACTACCGTCCCCAAATGGAAGAACTCACCGGCAACACCCATGGCCGGGTGGCAATCAAGATAGAGGACATGGGTAATCTGGTAAATGGCTGGGCAAACCCGGTGGGCAACGTGATCGGCCTCTATGCCTATCCCCCCACGAAAGATGAGTTGGCCTTTGGCGAGGATTGGTTCCAGATCGTTGCCCCGCATGAATATATCCACCAATTGCA
>JAJOKA010000027.1 GCA_021206555.1 Candidatus Cloacimonadota bacterium
AGAACTCAACTTCAGAAATCCCCATTGCAGGGTTAACTAATGACCTAATTCTAAGCATCTCTTTCATCATGCTCCTATTCACTATTTTCAAGGGTTCTGCCTGTATACTTAAAAGGGTTACTCTCCACAATGTACAATTTACAATTTACGATTTACGATGATGGTTGACAAAGTAGCAGCACTTGATTAAATGGATATTGCCGTGAAAACTCATATGCCGGCAAGCTGAACAAGCTCAGATGAGGTTTTGCCCGGGTTGCCTGAACAAAATCCTTGACGTAAAGACTATATCCTTAAAGATATCTTTTCACTACCCCTGCGGTAAAAATCAAGGAGAATGGAGATAGCGATGACTAAGATACCCGGTATGCTGGACGCAGATCTGAAGGGCAAGATTGTGCTTGTCCGCATGGATCACAACGTGGTAAAAAGGGCAAGATCAAGGATCCGATGACGCATTGAAGCCACGATTCCCACCTTGCTTCATATCTTTAAAAAGGGCGGACTGCCCATTCTGATGTCCCATGTGGGGCGTCCTTTTGACAAAACAAGCGGCAAGATCACCATTTCCGAGTTGGAAGCGGTGGAGCCCATCGTGGATTATCTGGATCAAAAGCTGATGCTCAGCAGCCTGGTTCCCGCGCTGGAAGCCAAAGATAGCCATGGCATTACGGATCTCTCACAGATGGCGGACGCGGTGGCTAAGCTGAAACAGGGAGATTGCGACTATTTATACTTGCCCAATACCCGCTGGTTTAAGGGCGAAGAAGCCAAAGACGAGAGCGCTGATGACTTTGCCAAAGCCTTGGCTGCATACGCGGATGTATATATCAACGATGCTTTTGGCAGTTGGCAGCCTCATGCCAGCACCTATCACATCACAAAATACCTGCCATCCTATGCGGGACTTTTGATGCAAAAGGAACTACAAAACCTCAGCTGTGTGTTTGAACCCAAGCGTCCCCTGGTGGCAGTGGTGGCCGGTAGTAAATTTGACACCAAGATCGGGCCGCTTTCGGCCTTGATCGACATCGCTGATCATCTGGTTCTGGGTGGAGTGCTTTACAATGCCTATCTGGCTGCTAAATATGGCTTCAAGATATCCGGTCTCAGCGAAGATGACGTGGCAATGGCAGCAAAATTCATCGCTGATAGCGGTGAAAATATCAGCAAAATAGTGGAATTGCCCAGCGTCGTGCAGTGTGACAGCATCGAACAACGCACGGAAGATAATTGGGATATCTACAGCATTCAAGACATGAAGGAATGGGCCACGGAAAGCGAAATCGGCTTTGTTCTGGACGCTGCAGAAGAATGCTTTGCATTGCCTGGGATTCAGGAGATATTCAAATCTGCCGGAACCATATTTGTCAACGCTGTAATGGGTTACACCGCCCTATTCCCGGAAGGAACGATGGCCATGTATCGCCTGATTGACGAAAACCACACAGCAGTGAAACTCTTTGGCGGAGGTGACACCATTCAGGATTTCAAGACCTATCTGCCCGGCTTTTTGCCACCGCGCAGAATAATCCGAAATACTATTTCTTCACCGGTGGCGGAGCAATCCTGGACGCCATCCAATCCCGCGATGCCTATGGCATGAAACCCGTTCAAGCTTTAATCAAAGAATAAGATAAGGAGTTCAAACTCGTGGAAACAAAAGAGCATTTGAACCTGATCAAGGATTTTCCGCTGCCCACTTGGGATGAGTGGAAACAAACAGTGATCGACACCCTAAAAGGTGCGGATTATGACAAAGTGATGCACACCAAGACCTATGAAGGCATCACGCTGAAACCCATTTACCGTCAGGCAGACGTCAAGGATTTACCATTTACTGATGCCCTGCCGGGTGTAGCGCCATACCATCGTGGTAATGATCCCCAGCGCAGGCTGAAAGAAGGCTGGAAAGTAGCTCAGGCTTATTGCACCAAAGACCATCGTGAACTGAATAAAGAGCTTTTAGCAGATCTCAATCGGGGACTGAGCATGATCAATCTCAATCTCGATCACGGTGATGGAGCCGGAGGCCTGAGCATCAAAACCGCCAAAGAGCTCAGCCACATCTTGATTGGTATTGATCTCAAGGCCGCTCCGCTCTTTGTCCAGATGGATGTGGACGATCCGGATATCTTCGGTTTCCTGGCTGAACACTGTCATCAAACTGATGTCGAACTGCGCGATCTGGAAGGAGCCATTGGCTATGATCCCACGAGTGAGTTTGCCCGCAAAGGTTATCTCAGCCAGCCTCTGGACGAGCTGTGGCAAAAGGTGGCCGATGCCGTGATCCAACGCGCCAACCGCGCGCCCAAAATGCCCTGCCTGATCATCGACGGCACGGTATATGAAGCAGCCGGCGCTTCGAGCATGCAGGAACTGGCCTTTGTGCTATCCACCGCCATTGGTTATATCCATGGCCTTACCGCTTCCGGAATGGACATCAATACCGTGGCGCCCTTGATCGCGGTCAAGCTTTCCCTGGGCTCAAACTTCTTTATGGAGATCGCCAAAGTGCGCGCGTTCAGACTGATCTGGGCTGAGATGATCAAAGCCTGGGGTGGTAATGAAGCATCCCAAAAGGTGTGGATTCATGGCAAGACCGCGCGCTTCAATAAATCCACTTATGATATCTATGTAAACATGCTGCGCACAGCCACTGAAGGCTTCAGCGGGGTGATCGGTGGAGTGGACTCGCTGGAGATAGAACGCTTTGACGCTTTGGTAAATGACAGCACCGAGTTCTCCTCGCGGATAGCGCGAAATCAGCAATTGATCCTGGCTGAAGAAGCACATTTTGGCAAAGTGATTGATCCTGCCGGAGGTTGCTATTACATTGAAAGCCTTACCCACGAATTGGCAGATAAGGCCTGGAAACTGATGCAAGAGCTTGAAGCTGATGGTGGGATGATCAAAGCCTTACGCGCGGGCAAGATCCATGATCTGATTGCCCCCATCGCCAAGGCCAGAATCGATGCCGCGCATAGTCGCAAGGACGTCTATGTGGGCGTAAACATGTATGCCAATCCGGATGATAAGCCTTTCACGACCAAAAGTAAGGCAGCAGATAAGCAAAAGGTTGTGGAGCTGGATAGGGGTGCCTTGCCCCAGAATCGCGCTGTTGCACAACTGGAAGCTTTACGAGCCAGAATCTCTGAAACTAAACCTAAGATATTCCTGGTCACCATGGGCACATTAGCTGAATACAAAGCCAGAGCAGACTTTGCTTCCGGCTTCTTTGCCGTTGGCGGTTTTGACGTGGTAGTCGGTTCGGGTTACACTGAAATCTCCGAATCGGTAGCAGCAGCCAAAGCATCCGGGGCCAAAGCATTCTGTCTGTGCAGCACGGATGATAACTATGAAGGCCTGGTGGCTCCTATGTGTGAACAATTGGGCAATACCATGATCCTGGCCGGCTATCCCAAAGACAAGGTGGAAGACTACAGCCGCCAGGGCATCGATATCTTCATTCATCTGAGAGCGAATCTCTATGACACATTATCCGATCTGGCCAATAAACTGGGGGTGAACTGATGAAACCTGATTTTACGAAGATTGAACCGGCCTTCAAGGCCGAAGGCAAAGCTAATCCAGAGATCCTGCAAGAGATGTGGCGCACGAATGAACAGATCGATGTCAAGCCCGTTTACACTCAAAAAGACCTTGCTGACATCGAACATCTGCACTATCTGAGCGGGATTCCCCCCCCTATCTGAGAGGTCCATACCCCAGCATGTATGTGCAAAGACCCTGGACTATTCGTCAATACGCCGGATTCTCCACTGCTGAAGAATCTAACGCCTTCTATCGCCGCAATCTGGCTATGGGACAAAAAGGCTTATCCATCGCTTTTGATCTGGCCACACACCGTGGTTATGATTCAGACCATCCCCGAGTGGTGGGAGATGTGGGCAAAGCCGGCGTGCCGTGGACAGCATCCTGGATATGAAGATCCTCTTTGATCAGATCCCGCTGGATCAGATGAGCGTTTCCATGACCATGAATGGAGCCGTGATCCCGATCATGGCTTTCTACATCGTTGCTGCCGAAGAGCAGGGCGTGAAACCCGAACAGCTCAATGGCACCATCCAAAACGACATTCTCAAAGAGTACATGGTGCGCAACACCTACATCTACCCTCCCGAAGCTTCCATGCGCATCATCGCCGATATCTTCAGCTATACTTCCCGCAAGATGCCTAAGTTCAATAGCATCAGCATTTCCGGCTATCACATGCATGAAGCCGGTGCCACCGCGGATCTGGAAATGGCCTATACCCTGGCTGATGGTCTGGAATATGCACGCACTGGCATCGCTGCCGGCATTGATATCGACGTCTTTGCCCCCAGGCTATCCTTCTTCTGGGCTGAAGGCATGAACTACTTCATGGAGATCGCCAAGCTGCGCAGTGCCAGAGTGCTCTGGGCAAAGATCATCAAAGGCTTTAACCCCAAAAACCCGAAGTCCATGGCGCTGAGAACGCACTCGCAAACCTCAGGCTGGAGCCTCACCGAGCAGGATCCTTTCAATAATGTAGCCCGTACCTGCATCGAAGCCCTGGCTGCCACCATGGGACACACGCAGAGCTTGCATACAAACTCGCTGGATGAAGCAATTGCCTTGCCCACGGATTTCTCCGCGCGCATTGCCCGTAACACACAGCTCTTCCTGCAAAGCGAAACCGGAGTATGCAAGGTGATCGATCCCTGGGCCGGATCATATTATGTGGAATCCCTCACCAATGACCTGATGCACAGGGCCTGGGCACACATCGAAGAAGTAGAAAACCTGGGGGGGTATGGCCAAAAGCGATCCAAACCGGATTGCCTAAAATGCGCATCGAAGAAGCAGCGGCAAGACGCCAAGCCAAGATCGACAGCGCGGCAGATACCATCGTTGGCGTCAATAAATACCGACTGGACAAGGAAGACCCCATCGAAACTCTGGAAGTGGACAATTCCGCGGTGCGGATAGCTCAATTGGCACGGTTGGAACTGCTGCGCAAGAACCGTGATGAGGCCAAAGTTCAAGCCTGTCTGACCGCCATCACCAATGCAGCCGATGCCAAAGACGGCAATCTGCTGGAGCTAGCCATAGACGCAGCCAGAGCCAGAGCTTCTTTGGGCGAGATCTCCGATGCCATGGAAAAGGTCTTTGGACGCCATCAGGCCGTAATCAGAATGATCAACAACGTATATAGCAGTGAGTATGCCAATATGGATGACATTGAGAAAGTAAGAGCATTGACCGACGAGTTTGCCGAAATCGAAGGCCGCAGACCGCGCATCCTGATCGCCAAAATGGGTCAGGATGGGCACGATCGTGGAGCCAAAGTGGTGGCCACAGCTTATGCCGATATGGGCTTTGACGTGGATATGGGCCCCTTGTTCCAGACTCCGGAAGAGACTGCCCGTCAAGCCGTGGAAAACGATGTGCACGTGGTTGGCATGAGCTCTCTTGCAGCCGGTCACAAGACCCTGCTTCCGCAATTGATGGAAGAGCTGAAAAAGCTGGAACGCGAAGACATCATGGTCACCGTGGGCGGAGTGATCCCTCAGGCAGATTATGAGTATCTCTATGCTCATGGCGCGGCTGCCATCTTTGGACCAGGAACACGCCTTCCGGAAGCAGCTACTCTGATGATGCAAAAACTATTGAAACATAATGGATAAACGCAGACCCGAATGGACTCCGCCCAATGCCGGCAGTGAGTTTGCCAGCTCGGTGGTAAGCGGTGTGCATGGTAAGGCAGTCAAGGCTGACAATCAACCGATGGCTGCCAGAAAGATAAGCGTTGATGCTTTGGAAGAAGGCATCAAGGCCGGAAACCGTACCTTGTTATCACGAGCCATCACCCTGGTGGAGAGTAATTCGGCAAAGCACTTTGAGCAGGCGCAGGAGCTTTTAACCAAGCTCCTGCCCGTCTCAGGCTCCTCCATCCGCATCGGCATCACGGGCGTGCCCGGAGCCGGAAAAAGCACTTTGATCGAAAGCTTCGGTCTGCACCTGATCGAGCATGGCAAAAAGGTGGCAGTATTGGCCATTGATCCTTCGTCCACCATCTCCAAAGGCAGCATCCTGGGCGATAAAACAAGGATGGAACAGCTTTCACGCCATGAGATGAGCTTCATTCGCCCCTCTCCGTCCTCCGGAAAGCTGGGTGGCGTTGCCCGCAAAACCAGAGAGAGTATCGTGCTCTGTGAAGCAGCCGGCTTTGATGTGATCCTCATCGAAACGGTGGGGGTGGGACAAAGCGAGACCACTGTACGTTCCATGGTTGATTTCTTTCTGTTGATGCAGATTGCTGGAGCCGGAGATGAGCTACAAGGCATTAAAAAAGGGATCATAGAACTGGCTGATCTGATCGTGGTCAACAAGGCGGATCAGGACAATATCCAAAGGGCTCAGCTTGCCGTCCGCGAATACAACAATGCCTTGCACTATATCCGTCATGCCAGCAAGAACTGGCAGACCAAAGCCATCACTTGCTCTGCTATAACCGGTGATGGGATATCCGATATCTGGGAGATTGTTCAGCAGTTCTGCCAGGCTACCCGGAGCACTGGCAGTTTTCAAGCCCGTCGCAAAGCCCAAACTCTGGAGTGGTTTGACGCATTGATCACCGAAGCGGTGTTGAATCGTTTCCACCAAGACCCGGATATCAAGCAAAAGCTTCCCCGTTTGGAACAAGCTGTAGCAGAAGGGGAACTCCCTGTCGCGCTAGCAGTTTCACAGCTACTCAAGCCTTGAGCCAAGCGACTTGTTGATATCTTTCAACACACCATACCTTGAAAACCCTCACTTTTTCATTGCTAACTTTATGGCGTCCATTATCCTTGTCTTAAGATAGATATCAAGCCTTGGATCAATAACTAAGAGCATAATTGTGCTTCAGCACAATAACAGAACCTAATACGGATATGGAACAGTCCGAAGGAGTAAGATGAGCCTAAGATCAAAGTCAATCACCGGCATCGTGCTAGTGACCATGCTACTTTTGGTCTTTGGCACAACTACCTGTAAACGCAAAGCTTCTGATCCTAAGTTTCAAAAGTTTCAAGGGCCTTCAGGCACCAGCCCGGACTCTTTGTTCCATATTCGCGTCCGCCCCAAATGGCATCCTCAGGCACAGTTTGCTGGCTTCTATATGGCTAAGAAGATGGGCTTTTACGAAAACTACGGCCTTGATGTAGAGTTGCTGGACATCCTTCCTGATAGCGAAGCTGTATTGAGCATCATCAATCGTGAGACGGACGTAATTAATATCGATCTGCTCACGGCTTTGAGCATGAATCGGGATAGCACGGTGGTGGTAAACATTGGTCAGATATCCCAGAAGTCTGCCGTTAGACTGGTAGGCAGAAAGTCCCGCGGGATCAATTCTGTAGCAGATTTCAACGGCAAGAAACTGGGGTTGTGGCGCTATGGTTCCAATCTGATCTCTCAGGCATTTTTGGCTGAGCAGGGTATCAAGATGGAGATCGTCCCCATTGATTGGTCGATCAATCTCTTCACGCAAAATGTGGTGGACGTGATCAACGTGATGCAATACAATGAATATCATCAGCTCCTGCAAGCCGGCATCCCGGAAGATGATCTCTTTGTCGTTACCATGGATAGTCCCGGATATAGTATTCCCGATGAAGGTCTCTACGTGAGTCCTGAGTTTTTTGCCGCGCATCCCCGCCATCTGCAAAGCCTTCACTGAGGCCACCATGGATGGTTGGACCTTTGCCTTCACTCACCAGCAAGAAGCCATCGACGAAGTGATCGCGCAGATGCAAAAGGCCAAAATCAGAGCAAACCCTGCGCATCAGGCCTGGATGCTTGCTCAGATGCAGGATATTGTCCTGGCCAAACCCGATAGACTGGGGATATTGACCAGGAACGACTACGACAACGCGCTTAGGATCATACGAAAGATGGGCAGTGATATCCGCGACATCGCCTATGAGGAGTTTTCCCCCCTTGTCGCACAATAATGAAGACCGCACCCTGGCTTACCAATTGATCTCTTTTGTCTTCATCGGGATGCTGCTGGTATTTTTTGCCTCCGTATTGGTCACCAGGTCTATATACAAGAAGATCATCCTGGATACGCAGCTGGACAATATGAGGCATTTAGCCCATGAGCGGGTGTATCTATTAGATGGCATCATGGCCAATGTGGAAGCTTTGGGGCGAGTCTCTCTGGATCTGATGAGCAATCCGCAAATCATTTCATCTACCCTCGAAGAGCATCTCAAAAACGTGCTTCTTGACAATCCGACTGTGCACTCCATCTGCTACGTGCAGGATCCTGAGGATGGCGGCCGACCCCAAATGCTGAACACAATCAGAAACAGCTTCATTAAACGCGAGATCAGCGGCAAAGACTTCCTGTACTATGATTGGTACCAGATTCCCACAATATCTGGTAAAGCGGGTTGGATCGAGCCATGGTTTGACGGCGAAGGCAAAGGCGTGCTGATGGTGTCATACGCGATGCCAATGTATCAAAGTGGGGAAATCACCGGAGTCCTGCGTTTTGACATAGAACTAGCCTACCTTCAGGAGCTCTTGATCCACAACGCGTCATTCCGAGTGGGCAACAGCTTTTTGGTTTCATCCACCGGAACCTTGATCTCATACCAAGACCCCAACCTGGTGATGCATCAAACGCTGTTCAGCCTTGCGCAGGAATATGATGATCCGGATCTGGCCGTTTGGGATATGCCATGGTGAACGGTGAAATGGGTCATATATTTGTCAATGGCGGCTCCCCCATGGCCAGAAGCTGGATCTACTATCACCCCCTAAAAAGCAACCGCTGGTCGGTAGCCATTGCCATCCCGGAGCGAGATCTGATGGCATCGGTCAACATAATCCTCTGGATCCAAACGCTGGCCTCGATCATCATCTTCCTCGTGGTAGCCATCATACTCTATGCCAGAGCGGTGAACGTATCCAAGCCCCTAAGAACTCTGGCCATAGCTGCGGATAAGATCGGCTCCGGAGATTTTGACGCGCGCTTGCCCGTCTCGGATAAAAGCTTTGAGATCAGCAGATTAACAGATTCCTTTGCCACCATGCAGCAATCTTTGAAAGACTACATTGCGAACCTTAAAACCACTACCGAAGAGAAAGAGAAGATCCATGGCGACGTGGTCTATGCCAGCGAGATCCAAACCAATCTGATCCCCAGTAATTGCCCTCATCCCCTTGACATCCAGGAGCTTAGAGCTTATGGCATCCTGGAGCCTGCCGGGGATATCGGTGGTGATCTGTATGACTACTTTATGATGGATGAAGATCACTTCTGCTTTGTCATCGCGGACGTTCTTGGCAAAGGCATCGTTGCCGCTATGGCCATGACCATGGTTTCCACTCTTCTGCCCTCCATCGCACCCTATCACAATAGTTCGTCCGAGCTCTTGAAAAAGCTGAACATCTTCCTCTGCCGCAACAATGTGGAAGCAAACTTCATCACCATCATCCTGGGTGTGCTGAATCTCAAAACAGGTGAGTTGCAGTATTCAAATTGCGGCCATGTACCCATGATCATCCGCAAGATTGATCGCAGCTTCATCCGCTATCACGAGACCCATGCCACAGCGCTGGGTGTGTTTGAGAATCTGGAGATCGGCAGCGATACCATACGGCTCAACCAAGGCGACGAGATCATCCTCTTCACGGATGGCATCACAGAGGCAATGAACGATCAGGAAGAGCTTTTAGGCACTGCCGGGCTGGAAGAGATCATATCCCGATTGTCCAATCCCAATCCGGAAGAAACTGCAAAAAGCATCCTGAACGCAGTGCATGATTATGCCAGGGTTCAAGCCACAAAGACGATATCACCATCCTCGTGATTGACTACAAACACCCCGGACTGATCCAAGACACGAATAGAGCTTAGGCCCCTCAGTTTACTGCTACTTTAGTAACTAAACACTACTCCTGAGATTGGGAATACCCATTGATCCTGATCTGTGTGTACGCAGGTGAGGCCTGATTCCTCAGAGATTAGCGGATTCTTTTGTTGACCTGAGAAGATGGTGACCGCTTGCACTGCGCCCAAGGAATCGGGATAGCGGAAGCTAATGCTTACACCCTGAGTAAGTTCTGAAATGAATACTGAGAATTGACGCAGCTTTTTGGGATACAATGTAAGCGTGTTGATCTCAAAAAATGCTTCTTTGCCCACCACTTCCGCCAGAGCGGGATGAGAACAGTGGATTTCCAGGCTGCCATCCCGATACTTGATCCTGCAATCCAGCTCGATCCCATTAACCCTGGCTGAGCTTAGCTGAAAGCTGCTCTCATCGAGCTCCAGTTTTTCATCCAAGAGCCAGCGATACTCCACGTCCTTCCTGCTGAAATAACGCCGCAAATGCTCATCCGTTCCGGCACAAGCGATGATGAAGGATTCCGCGCTCAACACCTTGCGATAGCTCAGTGTGGTCTGAGCCGAGAAGTATTGCGGATTGTCATTTTCGCCAAAACATATCTCATGCGCGAAGCCTTTCCGGTAGTGCACATCGCGGTCTTTATCGGCAAAAAAACTCCTCATATCTCGTGGTAGATCAGCTCGCCAATCTCTTCACTTTGCAGCCTTTGGGCTAAGCAGCCGAGATGATCTCGCTGAGTTTTTTGTCCCCAAAGTCATGCGCCACGAAGTCTCTTCTGGCCAAGGGAGCACTGTGTAAGAACTCGTTGCCCTCGATGTAATAACGCCGCGCTCTGCGTCCGATCTGACACAATAGTTCATAGGCAGAGCCTTTATACAAAGCGGCAATCTGCTCTGCCCGAATGGCTTCTGCCCCATGCCCGATCAGCGTTACGATGTCCCCTCGCTTGGTCTCGGGCACATCGCTGATGTCATGGTAATCATATCCATGGAAATTCTGCCGATCACCGGACACAAAACACCATTAACGAGCACCGGAGCTTTATTTGACAGCAAGAAGTCATAACCATCGGCATAGCCGACCGGTACCACTGCGTAGCGGCCATTACGGGCTGATCTCCACTCCCCGATTGTAGCCCACGGATTCTCCCTCGCGGATATCCTTGATCTGTGAGATGGTGGATTTAAAGCTCATCACCGCTTGCAAATTGTGCGCTATTGCAGGATCATGGATCGTATCAATCCATAGCTTAAGATCCCAAAGCGGGCCAGATTGCAGCCTTTGCCATAGCCTTTGATGGTGGCCGCGCTGTTGCTGAGATGGATATAGCGTGGCTTCTCTTGCAAGGCATCGATGAAAGCCATAAAACTGCTGTTCCTGGTACAAGCAGTACTCCGCGTCACTCTCGGAAGAAGCGAAATGGCTGAAGATGCCTTCGATCCGCAGTCCGGACAGATTCTCAATCTCAGAGTATAGCGCAGCAGCTTGCTCCATCCTGATTCCGCTACGATGCATACCCGTATCTAATTTCAAATGGATCGGATAGTCTCGACCCTCCAGATGCCGGGATAGTGCCCGGGCAAAGTCCGAATCAGATACGGTGGGAACGAGATCATAGTCAAGAATTGCAGATATTTCACCGCTCAAAGACGGAGAAAGGATGAGGATCGGAGCCCTTATCCCCTGTATTCTAAGCAGTTTACCCTCTTCCAGATTGGCCACCCCGAGATACACTGCGCCATGTTTGAGCGCGGTTTGAGCGATTTCCCAGGCACCATGCCCATAGGCATCTGCCTTCACGATCTGCAGAAAGTCCTGCCCCTCATCCAGATACTCTTTGAGAAAGTCCAGATTCCGGGCAAAGGCAGCCAGATCGATCTCGACCCAACTGCGATCCTGAATACTGGTGTTCATCTTAGAAATACTTTGCCGCCAAATCTGCCAGGGCAGAACGCTCACCCTTTTCCAAGGTCATATGACCCACCATGGCCTCTCCTTTCAGCTTTTCCACAGCCACGGAAAGTCCATTGGACACCGCATCCAGATAGGGGATATCGATCTGATATGGATCCCCTGTAAGCACGATCTTGGTGTTCTTGCCGGCCCTGGTGATAATGGTCTTCATCTCGTGGGGACTGAGGTTTTGCGCTTCATCGATCACGATAAATTGATCCGGCAGACTGCGTCCGCGAATATAGGTGAGCGGCTCCAGCTCCAGAAAGCCGTAATCCATATAGTCTTCCATGGTGGCCTTCTTTTTGCCTTTGGGAGAGCTGTCTGCCTTATCATCATGCAGCGAGAGCAGGATGTCCATGTTATCATAGATGGGCTGCATCCAGGGGTTAAACTTCTCGGCCTTGGAACCCGGTAGATAGCCTAAATCCTTACCCAATGGTGATATGGGACGGGAAACTACCAGGCGTTTATAGCGCTCGCTATCCACCACTTTGCTCAAGCCTGCGGCTATCGCCAAAAGCGTTTTACCCGTTCCGGCTTTTCCGGAGAGACTCACCAATTGAATATCGTCATCCAGCAATAAGTCCAGCGCCATCTCTTGCTCAAAATTGCGCGCGGTGATGCCAAACACATCCTGGCCATGGTAGTGGCTTAGTTTGTATAGCTTGTTGTCCTCTGCGCGAAAACGCAGGTTCATCACGGATTTTTCCTCGCCCTGCCGGGTGACCCGCACAAACTGATTGGGATACAGCTCCTCGAAGACGTTATTGATGCTATCCTTGCCGCTCAGTTCATCATAGAGCTTGGCCTCGAGCTCTTCATGTGTCCAGCCGGTGAAGAATTCGTCAAACTTGACGGTGCCGGTTTCAAAGTTCTCAGCCTTCAGGCCCATGGTGTCCGCTTTGATGCGCACGTTTACGTCTTTGGAGACCAATATCACCTGGGAATCGGGATGTTTCTCTTTGAAATAAAGCGCGGTGCCGATGATCATGTTATCGTTTTTATCCATGAACATCAGCTTGCCTGCTTTTTGCAGAATATCGGGATTCACCGTCACCTGGATCAGGCCTCCGGTATCAGTTTCCACTCCATCCTGCAAGCTGCCGCTGTGTCTCAAATCGTCAAGATAGCGCCCTATCTGCCTGGCATTGCGGCTTTTTTTCGTCCAGGCCCTTTTTAAACTGATCCACTTCCTCGATCACTACGATGGGGATCACTACATGGTTGTCGTCAAAAGCGAACATCGCCCTGGGATTGTGGATCAGGACGTTCGTATCAAGTACAAATATTTTGCGTTTCATATTTGCTGCTCCGTTAATCCTTATTAGTTTTGTCGGTCGAAGATGCGGCTGATCAGCTCTTTGTGAGCGGGAAAATCATCCAGCAGTTTGTGCAGCTCCGCGAGCTCAAAATCCGCGTAACTGAAGCTCGGCCAAAGAGTGCAACCGCAAAAGCTATATGCCTCTTCATCGATCACTTCCGCGCAAAACCAGGTGTTTCGAGGAATGATGTATGGGGCAGTTCCCCTTTGCCAGATTCATGCCCAGCACAAATTCCAGATGCTCCCCGGTATTGTGCAAAAAGATGGATTCTGAGGCTGCTGCCATGATAATAGTGCCACATCTCATCACAAGCTATCCTGTGCCAGGCGCACACTTCGCGGGATGGCAAGAGATACAATATGGATGATCCGATACTACGCTCGGCATGAACAATTTTACCGGTGGCATCTTTTGCCACTCCGGTCATTTGGGACTGCCAGTTGCGACGGTAGTAGCCACCTTCCGGATGGGGTAGAAGATTCAAGCGCTCGATTAAACTGCGGTAATCATTCACGGCGTACACTCCTTTTTCAGTGTTGGGGCAAGGAAAAGAGGATGCCATTTGGCCGTCAATGATTTTATTTCGGAGGGATACAAAAATGGTGCTGAAGGGGGGGACTCGAACCCCATGAGCTCATTGCTCACTAGTCCCTGAAACTAGCGTGTATACCAATTTCACCACTTCAGCACGCGCTGTGATTGTCACATTCTGAACCACGGTTTTTTTGTCAAGCAGAAAATCTGCAAGCTCTGAATCTGAGGCCAGAGGGGACAGGATTGTAGATGCTTCATCCTGAAGCATGAATGGTAGATGCTTCATCCTGAAGCAGAAGTGTAGATGCTTCATCCTGAAGCATGCAAGCGTCAAGATGACGCTTCTACTATCAAAGGTCTAGATGACGCTTCCACATTAGCGATCTTGCTGCTTGAACTCCTCCGCTTCGCTACGAAGTCCAAGGGAGGTCTCTTTGGAGTTAATGCCGCTTGATATGTTCATAC
>JAJOKA010000202.1 GCA_021206555.1 Candidatus Cloacimonadota bacterium
TCTTACCTCGGTCATGCTCTTTGGAAATCAGCAGGATAACATGAAAACTGTTGTAGACCTTATCGATTCGGCTACTCCTGGACGACTTGTCCTCAGTCCTGGATGTGATATGCCTTACGATGTTCCAGTTGAAAACACCATTGCTGCAGAACATGCAGTGCATGAGACCGAAAGTGCTCGTGCTATGGTGGCAAATTATCAGAGTGAAGGTATTGAATTCATTGGTGAGCTTCCCGATTACGAGCACCTTCAGAAGCCTTTAGTCGAAGTCTTTACCCTCGATTCGGCTACCTGTGCAGCTTGTACGTATATGTGGGCGGCTGCTCAGGATGCGGTAAAGAGCATGGATGCTGAGATCGATCTCATCGAATACAAGTATACCGTTCCACAGAATATTGCCCGTTGTCGTGAAGTTGGCGTCAAGCAGTTGCCAAGTATCTACATCAATGAACGCTAGCTTTCTCTTCCATCATTCCTAGCCGTGAAGAGCTGATAAATAGGATCAAAGAGGTTCTCTAGTATGGAAAAAGCACTATTCGGTTGCATCTGATCACCGGCTTTCTTGGCAGTGGCAAAACCACGCTTTTAAACATCCTGGGTTCACTGGATACGCCCACCCAGGGCACGGTGGAAGTGCTGAAGACCAAGATCCACGAGATCAAGCAGAAAGAGGCCAGCAGATTGCGCTCCGAACACATCGGCTTCATCTTTCAGACCTATAACCTGTTGCCGGTCTATAATGTGTATGAAAATGTGGAGTTTCCCCTGCTGCTGCTCAAAATGGACGCCAACAAGCGCGAAAAGATGGTAAAAGACGCCATCGAATGGGTGGGGCTGACGGACAAGATCAAGAGCCGGCCAAATCAGCTTTCTGGAGGACAGTGTCAACGCGTGGCGATTGCCCGGGCAATGGTCAAAAAGCCGGATCTTGTGTTGGCAGATGAGCCCACGGCAAATCTGGATACCGAGAATTCACACAATATCCTGGATACAATGCTAAAGCTGAATCGGGAGCTGAAGACCAGCTTTATCTTCAGCACGCATGATCCCAAGGTGATCGGCTATCTCAGGCGGATAATCCGGCTCATCGATGGCGAGGTACAGAGCGATGATCTTGCGTCTGGCATTTAGAAACATCATCAATAATGGCTGGCGTAGCCTGATCAACGTGGTGGTGATCGCCATCGTGCTGATCATCATGGTATGGACTCAGGCGATGTATTATAGCTGGATCCGCCTGGCCGAGACCCAGCAAAAAGAATGGGAATATGGCGGCGGAATGCTACGCGTCAAAAGCTATGATCCCTACGATGCTTTCAGTTTGGAGGATGCTCACGCTCCACTGTCCGGTGTGAAGTTATTGCTTAGTAACACAGGAACTAGATGGGCACCCGTCCTGCTCGCCCTGCCAGATCTACCCGGAAGGACGGATGATGAGCGCGGTTCTGAAAGGAATGCCCAGTGATCAAGAGGTGCTGAAGTTTCCCTCGCATATGCTGCAAGCTCCGGATGGGGACATGGTACCGGTGGTGATCGGCCAATCCATGGCCAAAAGCTCCCGGCTGAGTGAAGGCGATATCTTCAGTATCCGCGTGCGGGATATAAATGGCACCTTAATGCCATAGAATGCCCATTGTAAAGGCCGTGATCTTCATCCCTGCCTCCAGTGTGGATGTGGGCTCGGTGTGGATGAATTACCGCACCCTGAATGAACTGCGGGGTTTGAGCAGTGCGGCCAGCTACGTCGTCATGGATGAGTTGCCAAATCATCACCTGAGCAGTATTGAGACGGAACACTTTCGCTTTATCGACAAGAATGAGTATTTCGCCGACCTGTATCAGATGTTGGAAAATGAGCGCTTTCAGCAAGTGCTGATGTACGCGCTATTGGTATTTCTGGCGATGATCGCCGTCTTTGATACCCAGGCTTTGGCAGTGTTCAAGCGCCGCAAGGAGATCGGAACTTTGAGTGCCCTGGGCTTCACCAAAGGCAAGATCGCCCTGCTTTTTACCCTGGAAGGCACGCTTTATACAGTGGGCGCGATCATCCTAACCCCCATTTTGGGCTTCCCGCTCTTCTGGTATTTTGCCACCACCGGATTCAAGATTCCCGCGGGATACGAAGACTTTGGCGTTCAGGGTTTCAGCGAGACCATCCGGTTTCGCTACCCATTGAATGAGATCGCGGCTGTGTTTTTGATCATCCTGCTCTTCACCGCGGTGGTGAGCTGGCTGCCCACGCGCAAGATCGCAAAGCTAAACCCGGTGGACGCGCTGAGAGGAAAGGTGAATTGAGATGTTTAAGTTCTTACTAAAAGGTGTGTTTCGGGATCGCCACCGCTGGCTGTTCCCGGTACTGATCGTGATGTTTGCCGTGGCGCTCTTGATCTTTACCTTTTCTTTTTTGGAAGGGTATAAAGGCAGTTATATCCGCCAAACTGCGCGCTTTAATACCGGTCATCTGAAGGTGGTGAGCCGCGCGTATGCCGAAATGCTGGATCTCAAGCCGTATGACCTGGCATTACTGGACATTTCTGAGGAGTTACAGGAATACAAACAGCGTTATCCCCAGCTGGACTGGGTGGAGCGCATCAATTTTGGCGCGCTGCTGGATGTGCCCGATGCAGAGGGAGAAACCAGAGTTCAAGGCGAGGTGATCGGATTTGCCATCGATCTCTTCACAGATGATACCGAATCCAAACGGTTGCAATTGGCCTCTGCGCTGAAAAGCGGAAAGCTGCCTGCTGCTCAAAGGGAGATTTTGCTGAGCGCGATCGCAGCTGAAAAGCTGGAAATTCAGGTGGGCGATACCATCACCCTGATCGGTTCCACCGTGTTTGGCGCGATGAGCATGCAAAACTTCTTAGTCAGTGGCACCGTGGAATTTGGCATCCTCTCTCTGGATCAGGGCGCGGTGGTGGCTGATCTCAATGATATCCGCATGATGCTGGATATGGAGGATTCTGCCGGAGAGATCCTGGCTTTCTTCAAGAGCGGAGAATATGAACGTAGGGAAGCCACCCGCATCGCCAATGATTTCAACGCGCGCTACAGCGATCCTGAAGATGAGTTTTCGCCCCAAATGCTGCGCTTATCGGATCAGGGGAACATCGGCTATATCCTCACCATGCTGGACTACTCCGTGTTATGGATGTCCATTGGCTTCATTCTGGTATTGGGCATTGTGCTGTGGAATGCCGGACTGCTCAATAGTATCCGGCGTTATGGCGAGTTTGGAGTGCGCCTGGCCATCGGCGAGAGCAAGCGCCGGGTATATTGGTCACTTCTAACAGAAGCTATCATCGTGGGGCATCGTGGGCGGATTCCTGGGGAATCATCCTGGGCTCGGCCATCAGTCTGTATTTCAATAACATCGGCATGGATATGAGCGTGTATAACCGCGGTTCCACCATGCTGAGTGAAAATACGCTTTACACATCTCTGAATGCATACGCGGTGATCGTGAGCTTCATCCCTGGGGTGCTTTCCACCATTTTGGGGGCAGCCCTGGCCGGCATCGCGATCTATAAACGTCAAACCTCACAACTCTTTAAGGAGCTGGAAGCATGAAGAAACTAATACTGATGATAGCCGTTCTGCTATTGCTGAGCCATCTGACGGCACAAAGCCCGAACGCTGATGACATCCTGCGGGCAGTGGATAAAAACATGACCACCAAATCAGCCAAAATGCAGACCCGGATGATCGTGCACGCGCGCAGAGCGTCCCGCACCCTGGAACTGATCAGCTATTCCGAAGGAACCGAGAAGTCCTTTAGCGAATACCTCTCTCCCCCCACGCGAGAAGGGCACCAAAATGCTGAAACTGGGAGATGACCTCTGGATTTTTGATCCCAATACCGACCGCAGCATCCAGATTTCCGGCAACATGCTGAAGCAATCCGTGATGGGCAGTGATCTATCCTATGAAGACATGATGGAAGAAACGCAGCTATTGGATAGCTACAATGCTGAGATCAAAGGCACGATCAAGCACGAAGGCCGGGATTGCTGGATCATGGAACTGAGCGCGAAAAATGACAATGTCAGCTACCATAAGCGCAAGGCCTACATCGACAAAGAACGCAATGTGGCCTTGTATGAAGAGTGGTATGCCAAGAGCGGAAAGCTGCTGAAAACGGTGAAGGCTTCGGATGTGAAACGCATTTCCGGACGCTGGTATCCCACTCACTTTGTTTTCAAGGATGAGCTGAAACAGGGCAAGGGCACTGAGTATATCATCGATAAGATAGAGATCGACATCTCTCTTCCGGCACATATCTTCAGCAAATCGATGTTAAAGAAATGACGATTATCATCGGAGCCGGCCCGGCAGGTTTGGGTGCTGCTTTGGGCTGCAAGAGCCCGGCCTTGATCCTGGAGCGCAACAGCTTTGCCGGCAAGAAACTGCTGCTTTCGGGCAGCGGACAATGCAACGTCACCAATGCCGCCACGCGCGAGGCCTTTCTGGCACGCATGGGTGAGTTCAAAAACTTCCTGAAGCCGGCCTTCTATCAATTCAGCAACCGGGGATCTGATGCGCCTTTTGGAGGATGCCGGATGTCCACTGTTCACGCGTGAAGACGGCAAAGTGTTTCCCCAAAGCCTCCGGTCCACTGATGTGCGCGACACCTTGCTGAAGCTGGTGATAAACAAGGGACACCACGTTCAATATCATAGCCGGATCGTAAAAGTGGAAAAGGCAGATCACGGGTTTACCCTATATGATAGCAACGGAATAGAGTACAGCACCGCAAAACTGATCCTGGCAGCAGGAGGCGCGGCCTATCCCCAGACGGGGAGTGACGGCAGCGGATACGACCTGGCAAAGCAATTGGGACACAGTATCCTCGATCCCAAGCCGGCTTTGGCTGCAGTGAAGATCCGAAGTTTTGGCAGCTTCAGAGAATGCGCAGGAATCACTCTGCCCAGAACCAGCCTGAAACTGGGAAAGCAGATGATGCAGGGGGATCTGCTCATTACCCATCTGGGCTTCAGCGGCCCTCTGATCCTGGACAATAGCTACCGCATGCAGCCCTCAGCACGAATCGGACTGGTTTTTGATGCTGCCGGGCGCTTTGTGGATTTGGTCAAACAGCATCCTCGCAAGCAGTTGAGCAGCATCTTGCAACTGCTGGATATCCCTCATAGATTGAGTGAAGCCATCCTGCAGCATTGCGGGGGTGTCCAATTGCCCAGCAGCAGAGCTTTGCGCCAAAGACAGAAATCTCCTGGCCGGATGGCTGAAGCACGCGGAGTTTGAGATTCAGAGCCTGAACGGGCTTGACCTGGCCATGTCTGATTATGGCGGGGTGGACATTCATGAAGTAAAAGCCTCCAGCATGGAGTCCAAGCTCATACCCGGCTTATACTTAGCCGGCGAGTCTCTGGCCTATAGCCTGCCCAGCGGTGGCTTCAGTCTTCAGATGGCTATGGCAACAGGTTACCTGGCCGGAATAAAAAGTGAATGATAGTTTGGTTTATGCCCATTTCTGATTATCCTGTAATGACTAAGCACCTTGAGGAGAGATTATGATCCAACTTGAAACCTATACCATGAAAGCAATGATAAAGCAAACCATAGAGCGCCATCCCAATAAGCCTGCTCTGTCTATGGTGGATGAAGAACCCATTACCTACGCCCAACTGGGTAATATGATTAATGACGTGATCGAGATGCTGAGAGATAGCGGGATCAAGAAGGGCGACCGGGTGGCGATTTTATCCCAAAACATGCCCAATTGGGGCGTGGCCTATCTCGCAATCACTACAATGGGTGCAGTAGTTGTACCTATTCTGGTGGATTTTCATCTAAACGAGATTTTGCAGATCATCCGTCACAGTGGCGCGAAGGTAGTATTCGTATCCTCCGCGCAATATGACAAGATTGCCTATAGCGATCTGGATCCTTTCCCGGTAATGATCAATCTGGATAGCTTGCTGCCTGTGGAGGCAAATCTGCCCAAGGATAAAGTTGCCGGAGTTCATCCAGGAACGCAGCAATGCTTTTAAACGCTTTAGCAACAAGGCAAGGGAGGCTGTGGGTTTGATTGGCATGGAACCCGGTGAGGAAGACCTGGCGGCCATCATCTATACTTCAGGAACCACCGGCAGCTCCAAAGGCGTGATGCTGACCCACAAAACTGGTCATGGATGCCTGGCTGACCCTGCACATCCAGGAAGTGAACGAGCGCGACCGCTTGATCTCGGTATTGCCCTTGTCCCACACCTATGAGTGCACCATCGGCTTCATCATTCCGATGATGACAGGCGCTTGCGTTTACTATCTGGACAAACCGCCCACTGCCCGCATCCTGGTTCCGGCCATGCAGAAGATCAAACCAACCATGATCCTTACCGTGCCCTTGATCATCGAAAAGATCTTCAAGCTCCAGGTATATCCTCAGCTCACCAAAAACCTGATGATGCGTGAGATGTACAAGCTTCCCCCTTTGCGCAAGCGCTGCATAAAGTTGCGGGGAAGAAGTTGATGAAGACCTTTGGGGGGAGCCTTGCACTTCTATGGCATCGGCGGAGCCCTGCTTTCCCAAGAAGTGGAGCGCTTTCTCTTTGAGGCCGGCTTCCCCTACGCCATCGGTTATGGGCTTACCGAAACCTCTCCCCTGATCGCCGGTTGCACGCCTTCCGTGGTCAAGTTCCGCTCCACCGGAACCGTATTACCCCAGCTGGATGTGCGCATTGCCGATCCTGATCCCAAGACCAATATCGGTGAAATCCAGATCAAAGGCCCCACCGTGATGAAGGGCTATTACAAGGATAAGGATCGCACAGAGCAAGCCTTTACGCCTGACGGCTACTTCAAGACCGGGGATTTGGGCATGCTGACCAAAAATAACTACCTCTACATCAAAGGCCGCATCAAAAACGATGATCATCGGCCCCAATGGTGACAACATCTATGCCGAAGAGGTGGAAGCCAAGCTGAATGAAGCGGAAACTGTGCTGGAATCTCTGGTTTATGAAAGCGGGGGCAACATCATGGCCAAAGTATTCCTCAACTATGAGATGCTAGACAACATGCATGGAATATCCAAGATGGGTAGCGCGCAAAGCGAAAAGTTCATCGAAAAACACCTCTTGGAACTCCGAGCACACCTGAATGCCAATGTGGCGTCATTCTCCAAAGTGCACAAGATCATCGAGCAGAAAGAGCCTTTCGAGAAGACACCTACCCAAAAAATCAAAAGATTCCTCTATAATTAAAGGAGCCATCAATGACGATCGCGAGTGTTTTGGAACACCTGGAGCGTTATGCCCCCCTTTCCCTGGCGCAAAGCTGGGACAACGTCGGTTTGTTGATCGGTGATCCCGGACGGCCGGTGAACAGGGTATTGATCACGCTGGATGCCACGGCTAACGCCCTGGGCTATGCTATTGAGCATGATTTTGACCTCATTCTCAGCCATCATCCCTTGATCTTTCGTCCCATCTCCAAGATCACCAATCCGGTGATCCTGAACATGATCGAGGCCAGGATTTCCCTGATCAGTATGCACACAAATTTTGATGCTGCCCTGGGTGGCGTGAATCATGCCCTGGCCGACGCGCTGGATCTGGAAGTGCAGGAAAGCCTTGGGGATCCGGAAAAAGGGGACATCGGGCTCATCTGCGCCTATCCCTCGCCTCAAAGCCTGAAGGAAACGGCAGAAGACGTGAAAGCCAAACTTATGGCTCCTGCCCTCAAGCTGTGGACAGCGGGGCTCGATGAAGACACCATGATCAACCGCGTCGCCATCTGTGGCGGAGCGGGAGGATCAGTATTGGATAACGCCACAGCCAAAGCCGACTTGCTGATCACCGGAGACATCAGCTATCACAGCTTTTTGGATAGCAAGATCCCCCATATTGATGCCGGACATTTTGCCACGGAGTATCCCGCCCTGGCCGCGTTGCAGGATAGCTTGAGTTCTATCGGTGTAGGTAGCGAGATCCTGGATCCGAGAATACATGAATGGACTTTGAATATGAGGTATTTGTAGCTTTGTAGATGCTTCATCCTGAAGCATAAGAACAACCACTGGACAGAAACGCTAATCTGAACATTAAAACAATAAAGAGGACACATGAAGCTCACACTTTGGTCTTGGAATGTAAACGGTCTTAGGGCTGTATTAAAAAAAAGACTTCCTGGATACGCTCGCGCGCGAAGACATCGACGTCATCGGCCTCCAGGAGACCAAAACTGCAAGAACATCAGATCCCCCCTGAAATGTCAGAGCTGACCCAATATCACCAATATTGGTCACATGCCGAGCGCAAGGGATATTCCGGAACCGCACTCCTCAGCAAGATCAAGCCATTGAGCTTTGAAACTGCCTTTGGCGAGGATGAGTTTGACATCGAAGGGCGCATCAACATCGCTGAGTACGAGCAGTTTATCCTGTTCAACATCTATTTCCCCAATGGCGGGCAGGGAGATGAACGCCTGGCATACAAACTCCGTTTCTATGACAAGGCTTTGGAGATCATGCAGGCTAAACGCGCCACCGGCAAGGCCATCCTGGTTGCCGGAGATTATAATACTGCTCACAAAGAGATAGACCTTGCCAGACCCAAGGAGAATGAAACGGTTACCGGCTTCTTGCCCATCGAGCGCGCCTGGCTGGATAAGATCGTGGAACATGGATGGGTGGATACCTTCCGTATCTTTGACCCCTCAGCGGAGCAGTATTCCTGGTGGAGCTATCGCGCTGGAGCGCGTCCCCGGAACATAGGCTGGAGAATAGACTATTTCTTTGTGGATCAGGAACATCAAACCCTGGTCACCAATGCCGGTATCCGTCAGGATGTGATGGGCTCGGATCACTGTCCGGTCTTTGTGGAAATCACTTTACCTTGAGCAGGATTCCTTCCGGGAAGTATCCCCCGCCATAGCCAAAGCAAAGCTTGTAATCGCCTTTTCCGGCCACGAAAGGCACTTCCACTTCAAAGCTGCGCTCGTTCAGCCACTTGATCGGAAGGGGTTGCGCGCCCACCATCTCCTGGTTGTCTGAAATCTTGATCGCGATATCCTTACGCGGAAAGATCAGCATCGCGTTGAAGTTTGTTGCCGATGCCAAAGCCATGTATTCAAAGCGCAGTCGATAGCGATTCTTGGTGGTCATGCGTTGGGGAATCTCGCTGATCAGCTTCACTATGGGAGTGGCAAAGTTCTGCGTGGCATACATTTCATCATTGCGAAACACGATCCCGATGCCGATGTGGGTGTAGCCCTGATCCAGGATATTGGCTCTGTGGGTAGGAGAATTCATCCATCCGGTCACCAATTCCTGAGGTACAAAGACCTTCTGGCTATTGGTGAATTTCCCCAGGTTTTCGCCGATTGAGCTCACTAAAAGGTTAGGATAATACTTGTCTTTGCGTCCTGACACTTCATCTCCCCAAGGATCACGATGGGCAAAAAAACCACGCTGCAGCATGTTGGCTGAGTGTCTTTTAGCCAGAGCTGCCAGACCACTTTCGTAATACAGACCGGGTAATCCGTGCCGGGCGCGCTCTTCATTGGTGAGCCGCCACACTTCCTGTTCAAAATCCGCAACGGTCATCTGCTTTTGCGCCAGTAGCGGCAGGCAAAGCATCAGGATCAAGATAAGAATCGATAGGCTTTTCTTCATGGTTTATCATCCCCTAAAAGTGGTATCTCAATTGCAACTGCTCATCCTCAAAGCGGAGGTGTAGCTTTTGCTTTTCAGCCTCAAAGTCCTGCAGATGAGCGTCCACATAGGCATCCAGCATGCTCAGCACACAAGTGATGCCCATCCACCAGATATCACTGGTGCGGCGCTCGCGGTATTCATCCCGTCCATCCCGATATTGCTGCAAGAGAAAGGCATCATCGGTGGCACTGATCTTTTTCTTATAGTCCTGCACTTTGGCATCATTGTACAGAGTGCTGCCCACCAGGTAGCCCTGCACTCCGATCACGATTCCCGCCTTCACATAGGCGCGGTTATACACCTGTCCCCCACCGGGAATAAAAGCGGAGTAGAGCATGGCACGGGTGGGATTCACTGCGAAAAGCAGCGATGAGACAAACAGGAGTATAAGCATAAGCTTTTTCAACGACAACCTCACAACATTGGATCTTGAGAGCAGGATTTGAAATGTCCCAAGAGTGTCAAGCAGAAATCCCGGCCACTTTGCTTTGCGCTTCAAGCAGCAAGGGATGATCCGGAGCGAGGGTTTGCTTCAGGATATCCAGAGCTTTTTGCCATGATTCTGCCGCGCCTTCAGGGTTATTGGTTTCTTTGGACAGATCGCCATGATACATCAGGCATCGGGCATAATCCGGATTATTTTCGCCAAAGAATTGCCGGAACCGTGACGATGCTTGCTCAAGCGCCTGTCCCGCGTCCTGATACCGTCCTTGTTCAAAGCGGATTTGAAAGAGATTCAGATGGCAGTGCGCTGCCCGGGGATGCGTCTCACTTATCGCGGACTCCATCGTCGCCAAAGCGTTCAGGGTATAGCGTTCAGCCTCTTCGTAATTCTTCATTCGGATCAAAAGGGCTGCTACGTTGTTTTGCAACAGGGCCACAAAGTAGTCCCTTTCATGGTGATCGCTTTCAGAAAACATCTTCAGAGCTTGCCTGGAATAGCTCATGGCCTTTTTCAGCAGACCCATTCTGGCAAAAAGGGATGCCAGGTTGTTGATCCGATCTGCCACATTCGATGATCTTGCTTGCTTCAGATGCTCAATGCGCAAGGACTTCCGCAGCAAGTCTTCGGCCTTGTCCCATCTGCCACTATCCTTGTAAAAGCGTCCCACGTTGTTTAGATAGGGAGATAGCCGGGAGTCATCCTCGCCCAGCATGGCAATGCGCCGCTTCAAGGCAAGCAGATAAAGCGGTTCAGCCGTTCTGTAGTGCTGAATATAGTGATAATTCAGAGCCAGCCAAAAGAGCCTCTGGTTGTGCTTATCGCTACCAAAACCATGATGCTGCGCGCTCAGGATCACCGCTCTGCGTTGACAGGAAACTCCTTCCTGCCAGGTGCCGTGCTGCATGGCATACTGCGCAGCTTTGATCCAGTGCATTATTGCCGCGTCATAGTCCTCTGCGGATTCATAATGCTGTGCGATTTCCGCACTCTGCGCACTACCATCACTACCGTAGAGTTTGATCAGAGCATCGGCCGCAAGCCTATGCAATTGCAGCACTTTGTCGCCCACCATCCTTCTGTAGATCTGATCCCTGAGCACGATATGAGAAAACATATACTGCAGCTCCGAAAGCCCGGTCCAGAGTTTATGCTGAAGTCCTGTTTGCAGATTGCTCTCGATGGATTGGTTCAACATCTGCTTTAGCACCTTCACGTTGAACATCATCCCCAGCACGGAAGCGTGGTAAAGGCACTCCTGCATGCTTTGGGTAAACCCGTCTATGCGGCTGTTGATCACGTCGCTAATGCTGAAACTGGGAATGTCCGTCAGCCTTCTACTCAGTCTTGCCCGATCATCCAGAAGATCAGATTCCAGGAGATACATGGTGATCTGTTCGAGGAAAAAGGGGTTGCCTCCGGCCCGACTATAGATAAGGTCACAGCTGGATTGCGGCAAGGAGGGCACGCGAAGGATCTCGCCAAGCAGGATTTCAGCGTCTTTGAGGCCGAGCCGCTCCAGCTCCAGATGCTGACAATCCAGATGCACCAAGTCCAGGTTCAGCGCTTTGCCATCTTGATCAAAGCGCGAGGGTGCCAGGATGAGCAGGGCTTCACAGTGCTCCGTGTACACTCTTCTGATCAGAGCCAGACTGTGGGCATCCAACCACTGAGCATCATCCAGCATGATCAGCAGAGGTTCTTTGCCAAGCAGTAGCGCAGCAGCGAGAGAAACGCCTGTTCCTGCTTCTGTGCCCGCATCCCCGGGCTCGGTGCTCCACACGGAAGCGCTGAAACTGATCCCGAGCAGAGAGGCCAAAGCGCTCAGCTCAGGTTTTGGTAGAGTTGCCTTGGCAAACAAAGCTTCAAAGTTCCGCTGATACTCTGCCTTCAGGGTATGCTCATCCTCTTTGTCACTCATCCCCAACAGTTGTTTCGCGATCTGAGCGATGGCTTCCAAAGGACGCCGCGCGTCTTCCCGGCAATTGACGATAAGCTGTGGGTAAGACTTGAAGCCCTGCATGCATTCATAGGCCAGACGGCTCTTACCCTGGCCGGGTTCACCGCTGATATAGATGATTCTGCTCCGTTTATCATGGATGGATGCCGTGATGGCCATGTTCAGCTCGGCCATTTCACGCTCTCGGCCCACGAAAGTATGCTTGAACTGATAGCGATCCCTGAGCCTGCGACGCATGATCCGATGATAGCGAATGGGCTTGGCCACACCTTTGAGCTTGATCGATGACATATAAATGAGATCATAAGGTTCGTGCATTTGCAGCCAAACGTTGTTATCACACAAAGCTTCTCCCTTTTTTGCCTATGCATCAGCCTGGCCGCGATGTTCAAAGGATGCCCCAAAGCGGTGTATTCCTTTACCTCATCCGAGCCTACCCATCCCGCAAAGGCATAGCCGCAACTGATCCCGATGCTGATCTTAGGCATCATTTCCATGGCATCCACGGCAAAGTCAACTGCCTGAGTCAAGCTGCGACCGTCACTGAGCGGCACTCCGAAGAGGATCAGCACCACGATGCCTTTATCCGTATATTCGATCTTGTTCACATAGCCGTGATGACGATCTGCCAGGATATGGATATGCCTGAGGGCAGCGCTCAAATCACTAGCTGAGCCCAGATTCACGAAGCAGGGAGCAATACTGCGGATTTGGTTGCCGGCACCCAGTCCGCGTAGCCTTTTGTGCAAGAATGAATTGGCATCTCTGTCCGCTAATGCTGTCTGATCCCGGAGCTCCACCGATGGCTGCTGAACTTCGTTTCGCGCGTCGATATCGAACATGGCTTTTGCTGTATCTGAAATGCTGCTCTGACGGTTTGCTCCCAATAGCCTGCCGGCCTCGATGATCGGCTCTCCGGAGAAGAGGAAGTCATACTGATGATCATTGGTCAGGATCTGCCAGGATATCTCGCCATAAGTGACGGCTTCTTTAAGCGCGAGCCGTTTGCCCCCATTCAGCTCTCCCCCCTATGTTCAAACTATCCACGGCCCTGCGGATATCAGTCAATGCGGTTTGCACATTGGAGGACGCTTCTGCTTCGAAAATGGCACTGATGGCATCACCCACAAACAGATTCACGAAACCGCCCTGACGATAGATCGCCGCAATGGGGCCTCGCATGATGGCATTCAGCAGTTTGCCTACTCCATCCGCTCCGTCTTGGCCATCCCCTTGCAACTTTTCCACCATTCCGGTGAAATCCACAATATCCAAAAGCAGCACAAAGCCCTTGAAGCTGCCTTGCAGCTTGCCTTGCGCGAATCTATGGCATATAAAGTCCGGCACATAGCGTAACATCGATCCTCCCCAATAGCATCAGATACAGTCCACCAAAGCACTTCAGATTTTGGACATCTGATCCTAATGCCCACTCCAAAATACTAAATCCTTATAGAAGCCATTTGTAAGATAAGATGATATCTGTCAAGCAGCTTTTTTGGGGGAGCAGCAGATTCAACGCAATCCCCACGATGCCGGCCAAGCCAATTCCTCCCATCTGGAAACGTCCGAAGTTCAGGCTCAGATCCCCGATCCCCACCACCAGGATCAGCGATACGATGATCAGATTGCGAGGTTTATCCAGATCCGCCCTGTCTTGAATCAGGCTTTTCAAACCCACTGAAGCGATCATCCCAAAGAGCAAGAGCATCACTCCGCCCATCACTTCCCCAATCCCGCTGTTTGAAGTCAATGCCGCCCGAAGATCAAGGGCTACTCTGAACATAGCTGTAGCTTCAAGATTCATCGGCTAACCTGAATCTTTCAAGCGGCATTAACTCCAAAGGAGACTCCCTCGGAGTTGAAAGCGCTATCCCAATTTCGTGAAGCCAAGCCAATTACGCTTATCTCCCAATCCACATCGGAGCTGATAATGTCCGGCGCTTTCGACTTCGAGCAGCGTGCATGCCTTCCACC
>JAJOKA010000098.1 GCA_021206555.1 Candidatus Cloacimonadota bacterium
GCACCGGGCGATGTCTCCCACGACTCGGAGGGCATTCTATGTAGGGTCTGTAGGCGGTGCTATGTTCTGCGACTACTATAATAGTCAAGCTTTTTTCTTCGGATAAATGAAAATGACTTGGATGTCGCCATATACCAACAGAGTTCGGCCAACCCATTCATTAGATATCCAAAAAATGTCTTGACGAATATTCGATCTCCTGCAAAACTGCCAACGAATGCTAAATCCTAAGCCTTAGCAAGGAGAAACGATGAAAGTCGCCATGATCTTGATTGCAGTTCTGATCATCACCGGTATCAGTGGAAATCTATTTGCCTTCGAGCAAGCTCTTGTCCTGTTTGACATGACGAATCCCACGCTGAACTCCCAAAGTCAGCTAAGCCCCAATGGCAACAAAGTTCTGCTCTATCAGATGAATCTCCGGGGACGCACCGCCACTTATCTTGATATCTATGACCCAGACAATATCAGTCTTCTGCCCCAGCCCCTGGAAGTGGCAGCCTTATCCGGCAACAGCGTCTTCATGACGGTTAACGAAGATAATCTCATCGCCATCATCAGATGTGAAAGTGTGGATAGTTATTACGAATACCGGATGGATATCTATGACGCGGGAGGAAACCTCGTAACGGAACTTTCGGACAGGATGATCATGAATTTGTATGACCATTACCCGTGGTCATTCACAATTCGCAGCGATGGACTGGGCGGTTTTCACTGCATCTTAATCTCTACCAGATACCGGATATACTATCAGCATGTCGATGCCGCAGGAAACATCGCGCAGGGCCTTGGCGCTTTGCTTTTGGCCTCGACGGAGCAAAGTTCATGGAACAGGGTGGTCACCACCGAAGACCACGGAGTATTGATCTGCTATCGGGCTCGCAATGAAAACAACGCGACCGCATTGTTCATCGCGAAAATCGGGCAGGATCATCAGCTGGCCTGGCACAAAGAATATATGACACTGTCAGAACAAAGCAATTGGCTGGAAGCGCTACAAGGGCCGCAAAACTCGACATACATGATTGCTTATGGCTATTTAAGGGGCTTGTCCGTAAACCGGATCGATCACGATGGCAATCCCATGTGGGATACAGATTGGCAACCGCAATCCATCATGGATCACATCTTTCAATCTGCCACGGTGAACGCAGCAGGCAGGCTGATCCTGCATTATCGCAGAAGGCCACAGGGTGGAGAGCCCTATCAGAATTACTTCATTGAACTCAATGAATGGGCTATCCCCTATTTTGAAGTGGATTCTGTGATAGCGGCAGATCATCTCTACGCGGATCCCTCCGGAGGTTGGTATATCGTGGAATCCGATGCTTACCAGATGACGCTCCAACATTACGATAGCCTGTATCAGTGCTGGCCGCAAGCCGTGACCATCGATCACATGGGCGATGCGGCCCCTTTCCTCGCGGGCTTGCTGGGTGATGATCTGGATGTCACCTATCAGCGCTTCTCAGATAATTTCCAAACGATCCATAACCAAAGAGTTACCGCCTCCGGTATTCCCGTTTACCCAGAAGGCTCTGCAGCTCTGATCGGAGGCAAAGTGGGAGAAGTGGACACGTTCAAAACCCTGGCTCTGCCGGACGGAAAGCTCTTTTGCCTTTGGCGGCAAAAGGGGATCTATGACGGCTACATTTCCAAGCGCTTAATGTGCCGGATTGTCAAGCCGGACGGCAGCACAGTGCATGAAGAAGCCATGATAATCAGTCATCAGGGCCTGCGCATGGATAACATCAATATCTTCGCAGTATCCGATCAAAACGTCCTGCTGACCTGGCGTATGCCGGAAAATCCCGGTGGCAAAGAATTCTATGCCCAATTAGTTGATATCAATTCCGGCCCACTCTGGGGAGAATCCGGAAGATTGCTCCACACCGGCCCGGAGCTACCGCTCTTTGACTATTATGACGGTTCTTTATATATGGCCCGCTATGATGGACAAGATGAGATCCGTTTGCACCGCTACGTAAATGGCTATGCGGTATGGGGCGTGGATGGGCTTTGCGTGGGCAAGCGCCAAACCGAGCATGCGGGAGCCACGATGTCCCTTTCTGCTTTGAAACACAGGCATGTAGCCTGGACGCTGAGATCATTTACCGATACCGCGCCCTGGACCTTTAGCTTCTTAAACGTCATCAACGCGCGAGACCAACTCCGCTATGGGCTTGGTGGGATGCAGATATCTGAAGCTACGGAGCAATATCTGGGAGTGGAACTGGCAGAAATCCGGGAACATGGCTCGGAATTGTTACTCGTACTGCGTAACTTTTTCCGCCGCTATGAACATGAGGGAGGTCATAGCAGCTCATCATATTGGTACTATTACTGGCATCCCGGCTTTGGCCGGATCCATGCGGATGGATCGATGAGCTTCAGTTCCAGTATCACAGAGTTTGAAAACAAAAACCCTGTGAGTGTAAGCCCGGATGCGATCTATTTTACGAGTAGTGCGTGGGCGACATCGCTGTCTAAATACGATTTTACCGGAACTCAGCTCTGGGAGGTATCCTTTCCCATGATTGGGTATATCTCCAGGCTGCACCTGATGCCGGATGAGCGGATCAGGCTATTAATTGGGTCGTGGCAGTATCAAGTGACGACAGCCATTATGAATCAGGATGGAGACATGCTGGAATGGCCGGTTGCGCTCATTGAAAATGCCAGGCCTGAGGAACTGATCCAAACAGAGCATGGGCTATACATCGTGGCGCTTCCGTGACGGCGTCTGGTGTTACCATTTGCGGAATGGTTCAATATTTGGAACATCAGCCCTGGTCTGAGCCCGACCCCCAAAGCAGCCCTGCCCTGTTCTCGATGTCCCAAAACTTCCCCAATCCGTTTCGGACTTCTACCCTGATGCAGCTGGACATCAGAGAAGCAGGGAAGCTGAGCCTCAAAGTCTATAACATCCGCGGCCAACTGGTGCGAACCATTCACAATGGTGAAGCTCAAGCGGGAAACCACAGCTTTGTTTGGGATGGCCTCAGTGATGCCGGCAAGCCCTGTGCCGCTGGAGTTTACATCCTCAAAGCGGAAACTCCGAAGGGTGGCAGAACCAAAAAAGCACTGAAATTGCCATAGTCTCAGCACGAGCTGTCGCCACACACTAATCCGCTGCTATTCGTAACGGAGCTTTCGAAAGCTCCGGTATCTTTCTTCTCGTAGCAGCGGAATGCTACGTTACGGCATCGGAATTGCGCCTCACACCTCCTCCCCATTCTCCATATTGCTTACCAATCCAAACCCGTAGCCCGTATACTTATATACGCTGATGATACGGTGATGATATGGTCATGAACATCACCATATCATCACCGTATCATCACCGTATATCAACAGGTGAGCGAAGGGCTGCCAACCTCCGATTTGTCAGAGAGTGGGGATTACACTTGCCACTTCAGAGATTGGCAACCCTTTCAGCCTTGTGGCGAATTGGCAGAGGATTCACCCACAGCCAAGCAATGAGAGTAACCGCCCTTTAGCTGATCACAGCCATTTCTTCATGCGTGATAAAGCTTCCTCCCTGCCGAGGATGGCAAAGGTGGAGGGTAGATCAGGGCCATGGCTTTGACCGATCAAGGCCAGACGCAGAGGGGTGTAGAAGGCTTTGCCTTTGACGCCCAATTCGGTGATACCCCTTTTGGTGAGAGCGTTGATGGCCTCAGGGTCGTTCAGCTCGATTTCCGGTATATGGATGTAGAACCAGTTTAGCACCTTTCTGGAGGCTTCTTCCCCTAATAGTGCCAGTTCTTCCGGGGCAGGATCTTGGGAGCTGATGAATACCTTCGCGTACTCGGCCAGTTCAGGAAGTAGAGTGCAGCGCTCGCGCGCGGCCGTGATGATGGCCAGATATTGCTCTTCATCACGCATCTGCACTGTGGCAAAATAAGGTTTTGCTCTTTCCGCGATCAGTTCCAGGGGAAGACTACGCATATATTGCCCATTCATCCAATCCAGCTTGGTGAGATCAAAGATAGCCCCGGCTTTGTTGACGCGTTCCAGACTGAAGGCTTCGCAAAGCTCATCCAAGCTATAAAAGCTCCTGATCATCAGCGGAGTGCCATCCTAAAAGAGCGATAAAAATTGAGCAAGGCTTCCTTGAGATAACCTTTTGACAGATAGCTCTCTACGGAGACATCGTTCATTCTTTTGCTCAGTTTTTGAGCGATCTGTATTAAGAATAAGAGGAAGATGTACCCAGATCGGGGCTTGCCACCCAAAGCACTCGTAAAGCCAGATGTGCTTGGGAGTGGAAGATAGCCACTCTTCGCCACGGATCACATGGGAGATTTCCATGTAATGATCGTCCACTGTGGCCGCAAGGTGATAGGTGGGGAAGCCGTCGGACTTGATCAAGACCTGATCATCGGACTGCGAGGCATCCATTTCCACGTGGCCGCGAACGATGTCGTCAAAGGCAAATCGGTGATTATCAGGCATTTTAAGCCTGATTACATGAGGTGTCCCATCAGCGATTTTCTGCTTCACTTCTGCTTCGGATAACGCCAGACAACGGCGATCGTATTTTACAAACTCCCCTTTTGCCTGTTGCTCTTCACGCATTCGGGTGAGGGTCTCGGGGCTGCAAAAACAGTGGTAGGCATGGCCTTTATCCAGCAGTTCCTGCCCGTGCTTGGTATATAAATCCAGCCGTTGGGATTGGGTGTAGGGTGCATATGGGCCACCGGTGAGGGGGCTCTCATCAAAATCAATACCGAGATTGTGCAGGGTGTGGATCAGGCTATCCGCGGCTCCTTCCACTTCCCGGTTTTGATCCGTATCTTCGATGCGCAGGATGCATTTGCCTCCGCTTTTTTTGGCAAAGAGAAAGTCATACAAGGCAGTGCGCAAACCGCCTATATGCAGGTATCCGGTGGGACTGGGGGCAAAACGTACTCTGGTTTGTGTCATTTATTCAGCTCCATAAAGCGTTGATAGTGATCGGTTAAATCCATCCTCACCAATCGGTAGTGGGGATGGTAATTGGCATGAAACAGGGGTGAATGGGAAGGCAAGTTACCACTTGAGGCCAGATCTGAGGCAATGTCCCAAGCTTTTGGCTCGCTTGTTAGCAGGCGCTGCATCAAGGGCAAATGTTCTTCCCAGCATTGCAGGAATTCTTGGTCAACATCACGGTACTCCGAGCAGGAATCAATGATCCAGGCGGAAAGGCACTCGATCTTTTGCTGACGGTCTGCCAGATCACTGCTTAGTTTCAAAGCACTCAGGCTAATGCGGGAGTATACCGGACCCAGCTGTTGAAATAGAGGTTGATAGAGCTGTTTCATCTGCCAGATTTCTGAGGATATACTGCGTTGCAACTGTCCCAAATCCCGCACGATGTGAGCGGGGCCAAACAGGGCCTGATAAAGTAGCTTATATATATCTACCGGCTCCAGCAGGGGATGCAAGGCCAGCTCTTCCAGGATCAAGGCGGAGACCTGATTGTGATTCAATCGGCAGTTATCCATACTTCAGTTCTCCTCTTTTCAAGATCATTTTCACTTCGCGTTGCTGCTGTGGGGGAGGTGTACTAAGGTCGTAGTTCAAAACACTGAAATCCGCGTCCAGACCCACTTTTGATGCTGCCTCTTAGCTTTTCATCGTGAGATAGCCAGGCCGCATTCTTGGTGTATATATCGATGGCCTGGGCAGGAGTGAGGGCTTCATCCGGATTGTGATGATCCAGCAAAGCGCCCAGGGAAAGATTTATGTTTAGTGGAGTTACATACCAATCCGATGAGCCCGTGACCGGGATTCCTTTGCGGATCATGCTGCCAAAGCGGTTCATGATGCGAGCCCTTTCCTGTCCCAGAGCTTTGGCATAGAAGCCGTGATCACCTCCCCAAAGATGGTCAAAAGCAGGCTGCATCACGGGAACGGCCGCGGATGCTTTGATGTGATTGATCAGTACATCATCGGTAAGCTCGCAGTGGATAAGCTGATGGCGCAGATCCTTGAAATCGGAATTGGCCAGTTCCATATATACATTGTTGATCTGAGTAATCGCGCGATCGCCAATGCAGTGCACTGCCACTTGCAAGTTGCAGCGATGAGCCCGGGTGATGAAACTGCGCAAAACTGATCACTCTGATACAGATTTCCCCGGATTGGTAAGCCATTGTAGGGCTCATACATAGCAGCAGTATAGCTGCCAATTGAGCCATCTGCCAGAATGCATCCACCGACGCGATCCGCGCCCACTTCAAGGGCGGCATCGATATTGAAGCTTTGCGGGTAGAGCACGAAATCTACCGGAAATTCATTTAGGTGCTGTTTGAGAAGGCTATAGTGTCCGATGCTATCGCTCGCGTCACCGACCATAGTGTGGATAGTACAAAATCCACCTTCCAGGGCTTTGATAGATGCCGCGTGATAGGCCTTCAGGATCGTATCTTCATCCAGTGTGTTATGAAACCAGTGCACGGTTTGATCATTATCAAAAGCTCGGAATACCTCATCTTCACAATGCGGTTTTCTGCCGGCATTGATCAAGCTTTTGCAGGCATGGCTGTTGATCATGCAGGAATGGCCGTCCAGTCTGCGCAGGATGAGGTTTTTATCCGGAACCGCGCTGTCCAGTTCAGCCCGGGTGGGGAAACGCTGTTCTTTCAGTTTGAGCTCATCAAAGTTCCAGGCAAAGAGATGCTTTCTGGTCTTTTCTCTGCCCATAGCCAAGAGCTGCAACACGTCAGCGATGCATTTGGCTTCACCCAGATCCACTCCCAGGGAATATAGCCCACCTTCAAAACTGTGGGTGTGGGTATCGATAAAACCGGGATAAGCCCAGTTCCCACCAAGATCAATAACTTCAAAGCCCGAAACGTCTTTAGGGATTTCATGCAGCAATCTAGCGATCTTGCCATCCTCAACTGAAACAGCCCGGATGGAATTGGTGAAACTCTGTCCATCATAGAAACGCGCGCCTTTGATCAGCCTCATAAAAGTCCCTCTTGCCGGAGGGCATTGACCAATCTGTAAAACTTGTGTATGGGGAATCCCATTACATTGAAGTAACAGCCCTCAATCTCACTGATGAATTGGCTGCCCAGGCCCTGGATGCCATAAGCGCCGGCCTTGTCCATGGGCTCCTTGGAAGCTACGTATTCTGTGATCTCAGTGTCTGAAAGCTCGGCAAAGCGTACCCGGCTCTGTTCATGGTCACACACAAGCCGATTATTCACGGAAACACAGATTGCTGTGATCACGATGTGTTCGCGACCACTGAGCTGTTTCAGGTAGTGAGCTGCCATGTCTTCATGCTCAGGTTTACCCAAGATCCGCCCGTCCAGGACTACGATCGTATCCGCAGCGATCACCATGTCCCGCTCTCCGCTGTTCAGCGAGATGGCGACAGCTTTGTTCATGGCATGCCTGATGGCTTGCTGCGCGGGCTCATCGTCGTTCTCGGGCTCGTCCACATTGCTGACCCTCACGGTATATTCCAGGCCAAGCAATTTGAGGAGTTCAGCGCGTCTGGGGGAGGCCGAGGCCAAAATGATGTTATATGGTTCAAGTATCTTATGTAACATAGTTTTATTCCTTTGAGACATGATGGATAGACAGTGGATTGCGTCAATGAAAAAGTGAAGTCGCAAAAAATAGCTTGCCTGAATAAATGGCTTTTGAAATCCTTGCACCAAAGCAAAAAAATACATCCAGGAGGATAGTAATGGAACGCGTACACAATTTCAACGCGGGTCCGCAGTGCTGCCTGAAGAAGTTCTTCGTGAAGCGCAAGCGGATTTGTTCAACTACAAAGGGATGGGACTTTCCGTGATGGAAATGAGCCATCGCAGCAAAGAGTACCAAGCCATCATCGACGAAGCAAATGCAGCTATCAAGCGCATTTACGGTATTGGAGACGAGTATGAAGTGCTTTTCCTGCAAGGTGGAGCCAGCACACAGTTTCTGATGGTACCGATGAACTTTGCACCGGAAGGAAAGATCGCCAACTATATCCACACCGGCGTATGGAGCAAAAAAAGCCATCGCAGAAGCCAAGAAGATCGGTAAACCCGTACACCTGGCTGCTTCCAGCGAAGATAAGAGCTTCAGCTTCATCCCCAAGACTCATCAGCTCAGCGATAACCCTGCCTATCTGCACATCACTACAAACAATACCATTTATGGCACTGAATGGCATCACGATCCCGAAGTGGAAGCAGGAGTGCCTTTGATCGCGGATATGAGCTCAAACTTCATGAGCAAACCCATTGATATCCAGAAATACTCCATGATCTATGCCGGCGCGCAAAAGAACGTGGGTCCCTCCGGAGCAGTAGTGGTGATCATCAAAAAGGATTTCCTTGCCACTGCCCAAAGCGGCTTACCCTCGATGCTGGATTATCAGATCCACGCCAAAAATGGATCCATGTACAACACTCCTCCTTGTTGGACGATCTACATGATCGGTCTGGTGATGAAATGGGTGGAAGAAATGGGCGGTTTAGAAAAGATCGCGATCAACAACCAGGTAAAAGCTAAGTACATCTATGACGCCATCGATGAATCCAATGGTTTCTACAAAGGAACCGTGGTTCCCGAAGACCGTTCATTGATGAACATTACCTTCCGCATGGCCACTGAAGAACTGGAAGCACTCTTCATCTCCGAAGCCAAGAAAGCCGGAATGATCGGCCTCAAAGGTCATCGTGATGTGGGCGGATGCCGTGCCAGCACATACAATTCATTGCCCCTTCCTGCGGCTCACGCTCTAGCTGAGTTCATGAAAGACTTCATGGTAAAACACGCATAATAACTGTAGTATCAGTGCCCTTCCGGCCCTGCTGCCGAAGGCACTATACATACAAAGCTAAAAGGTAATAGAGGAATATGTCCATACTCGAATTGATGCTTATGGGTGGCCTGCTGATGTACGTACTGGTGCTGATCTCAGTGGCAGTATTGGGAATTGTAATAGAAAAGTATCGCCAAATTGCCAAGACCAATAGGGCAAACAAACCCCTATTGGAGGCTTTGGAACAGGCTGCTTTGCCGGCAAACCTGAGTGATTTGGTGCAGGAACATGCCGCCACCAGTCCCATCGCGCGGATGCTGACCAAGGTGATCGGAAACCGCACTGAGGACAAAGACCTATTGGCCCAAGGCCTGGAATCTGCGGCCAACAACGAACTGCATCGTCTGGAAAGCGGGATGGGCTGGCTCAGCACTTTTGCCGCTATCGCTCCCTTGATCGGCTTTTTGGGCACCGTGATCGGTATGGTGCGCGTGTTTATGAACATCCAACATCAAAGCAGTGCCGGGATCGATATCAACATTCTGGCCGGGGGCATCTGGGTGGCACTGCTCACCACGATCGGTGGACTAATCGTGGGTATCATAAGCATCGTTTTTTTATAACGATCTTGTGCAAAGACTGGAGAGCATTCTGCACGACATGCAGGACAGCGCGACTAACTATTTGGTGAAATCCTTCCGATCATGAAGCTGAAACTCTCCAAACAGAAGATAAGCACCACAATGCTGATATCCATGACGGATGTGATCTTCCTATTGTTGGTCTTTTTACTGATTGCTTCGAACTTTGCGAGCCAGACCGGTATGCCCATCCGGCTGCCGGGATCTCGCACTTCGGATCGGCAAACCTTGCAAAGCATCAGCATCAAGTACTACAGTGATGGCAGCATCTTTTATAATGAGATGCAAACTACGATGGCCGAGCTTCAGGATCTGCTAAAAGTTGATTTTGTGGATTCCGCGCAGGTGGTGCGGATATCAGCGGAGCGGGATATTGCTCTGCAACAGGTGATTCAATTGATGGACGTCATTCGGGCTACCGGTTATGAAAAGATCTTTGTAGCCACCGAGGCGGAGAGGGACTGATGCCGAGCCAAAGCCAAAGCCAAAGCAGAAGCTCAATCGCGATATCCCTGGCTCTGCATCTCTTAGTGCTGTTCATCCTGGGCCTGCTCTATCTTAGGCCTCTGGAGATTCCCAGATGGCACGAATTTGAATGGCTCTCACCGGACAAGCCGGAAGAGAGAATCCCTGCTGAGCAAAGCGTTGCAGGTTCTGACGCTCCGGCTGCGCCTTTAGCCCCTTCCCGTCCGACCGAAGCTGTGTCTGCCCTGATCAATCCCGCGGCAAAGCCCATCACCAGTCCTTTGATCGAAACTCCCGTAATGGGAGATCATTCTGAGGAGCATTCCACCCCGGTGCAGATCGATCATTCAGCCATCAGCGGGGCTTTGCACAACGTCGGTAATGTGGCTGATGCAACCGGCACGGCTTATGGCTACAACGCGTCATTGGTATCGGGCTCATCCGAAGCCTATATCATCCGGCAAAATCCGCCCAAGATCAACCCCTTGATGGATGATGAGGTGTTGATCGAGTTCCGTCTTTCTGAATCCGGCAGAGTGCTGATGAATACAGTTTCTGTGCTCTCATACAAGCAATCTGCTCATTGGGAAGCCATCCGAGCCGAAATGCCTGCATGGCGCTTTGGGTTCAAAAATCGCTATAATGCGGAGCGGACATATCGCATCCGTGTGGTTTTTCGGGTGAATTGAGATGACAAACAGGTCGCTGGTAGCAGCTTGCAGGTGGCAGATCCCATCGATTATGGGTATCCTGAACCTCACCGCAGATTCATTTTCTGATGGGGGTCGGTGGTTGGAACCGGAGCTTGCGGTCAGTCACGCTTTACAAATGCTCAATGACGGTGCTGAGATCATCGACATCGGAGCGGAGTCAACCCGTCCCGGTGCTCTGGCTGTCTCTGAAGATGAAGAGTGGGGCAGGATTGAACCCGTGCTGAGGATGCTGCGAGAGGAATCTCCCAAGTGTCGGATCTCAATCGATACCCAAAAGAGCTATGTGGCAGAGCAGGCAATCCGGGCTGGAGCAAACATGATCAATGACATCTCAGCTCTGGAGTATGACCCCCGCTTGGCCGAGGTCATGTCAGCTAATCCAGAGGTGGAGCTGGTCTTGATGCACATGCAGGGGAGACCACAATCCATGCAAGTCAATCCCCAATATGAAGATGTGGTGCAAGAGGTAAAGCAATATCTCATATCTCGCATGCAATATGCTATATCCCAAGGCATTAGTGAGAATAATATCTACCTTGATCCCGGCATCGGGTTTGGGAAGACCCCGGGACACAATCTTGCGCTCCTGGCTCATTTGGATGAATACAAGGGCTACAAACTGCTGCTGGGGGCTTCTCGTAAAAGCTTTATCGGGAAGATCATAAATAGTAATCCTGATCACCGTTTGGGTGGCAGTCTGGCCACCACCATGCAGGCCATGCTCGCCGGAGTAAGCATTATCCGGGTTCATGATGTGTTTGAGCATCATCAATTTATCCAGGTTGCAGCGGCAATCATGAAGCAAAAAGGTGCCTTCTGATGGACTTTCTCATTCCCCGGTTCAAAGACATTATCGATATCCTGATCATAGCTTTTCTGATCTATCAGACCTTGCTCATCATTCGCAAATCCGGTGGCTATCAGGTGCTCTGGGGTTTGCTGTTCATCCTGCTTTTATATTTCCTTTCCAGCATCTTCGAGCTAACCGTGCTTTCCTCTCTACTCAGTGGAATCCGCACCTATTGGATCATGGCCATTCTCATCCTGTTCCAGCCGGAGATCAGGGCCATCCTCTCGCGCCTGAATCTGGCTCGGGAGTTGCAGACCGCTTTTAACAAAAACGAGAGTCACTCGCTATACAGCCATTGATCGATGCTGTGTCTTCAATGAGTTTTCGCAAGACCGGAGCTTTGATCGTGGTGGAGCGCAAGCGCAAGCTGAATGAATTTGTTCAAGCCGGCGAGCTGATCGAATCTTCCATCTCCATGCGCCTGATCCTTACCATATTTAATACCAAAAGTGTGTTGCACGATGGCGCCATCATCATCCGGGGAAACCGCATTATGGCTGCAAAAGTGGTGCTTCCGCTCTCCAAAAACCCGGAGTACGCCCGCAAATATGGCACGCGCCATCTGGCCGGCATTGGTATCACCGAGATCTCGGATGCCATCAGCATCATCGTGAGTGAACAAAGTGGGCAGATATCCGTGGCTCAAGGCGGACAGATCACCGGTAACGTGGCCTTTGAAGAGCTCATGCAGATCATCAGCGATGCCGGAAAGTAAACGCCCTTTACTCATTGGCATTACAGGGAATATCGGCAGCGGAAAGAGCAGTATCTGTCGCGTGATTGAGCAACATGGCTACAGCGTGATCTATGCGGATATTATCGCCGATAAGTTTCTACAAACCATGACCGATACTTGGGTGCAACGCTGGGGCTCTGATATCCTCAGCGCGGGAAAAGCTGATAGAGCAAAGATCGCGGCTATCGTCTTTCAAAACCCGGTAGAGAGGGACTTTCTCAATGCTCAGATTCATCCCCAAGTCTTGCAGGAGTTCCAGCGCATCATCGAGGGCAGTGCCTCAAGTCAACTCTTTTTCGAGATACCGCTGCTCTTTGAAGCAGGTTTACAGGACTCTTTTGACTATCTGATCCTGATCAAAGCGGAGCGCGAAGCCGTACTGCGACGCGTAAAAGAGCGGGACGGAGCCGATTATGAAGCAACCCTGAAACGCCTCGCAGCGCAAATCCCTGATTCCAAGAAAGAGGATCAGGTAGATTTGGTGATAGACAATTCTGGTTCCTTTGAAAACAGCTGCGATCAGGTCCGTCTCTTTCTGGATGGGCTCTCGCGCATCCCCATGCGAGATGTAAAGCCCATGATCGCTTAGCATTTATCGGCTTTTCTCTTGCTGGATGCTACAGTGCTTATTATGTGTATTATGTGGATTATTGTGGATGCTTCCTTTGGTTTAATGCCTCCTTTGGAGTTAATGCCGCTTGATATGTTCATACGCGCCGATGAATCATGAAGCTACAGCTCAGATCAGATTAGGCCTTGATCTTTGGGCGGCATTGACTTCAAACAGCAGAGATGGGAGGCTGAAGGGTGAGGGTAAAAGCATGCACGCTGCTCGAAGTCGAAAGCGCTTTAGAATCATCGTCTCCGATTCAGGACTCAAGAGATGAGCGTAGTGGTTTGGCTTCAATGAATTTGGATAGCGCTTACAAACCGAGTGAGGTCTGTTGCTCCTACTTATGGCGACGGATGACAGCCAGGATTTGCTTCTTCTCCCAGCCTTTGAGCCCGATGAAGAAGGTGAGGATCAGATAGAAGGCAGCAGTCAGAGCTCCATAGAGCATTACCATGAGCAAGCGGGAGGGATAGCCAGCCGGTATAGAGCGATCGCGAAGCCCAGGCTGAAAGCGGTGATGAGCAGGGTGCGCCACACCACTTCCCTAAGATAATCCCGGATAGTGATTCCCGCAAAGCGGCAAGCCTTGGGGACGTTAAAGCTAAAAGCGAGGATGACATTGGGGATAAAGGTTCCCAATGCCACGCCGACGATGGCGATATCAGGGATACTATATGCGCTCAGGAGATTGGGCAAGGTCTTGATCAAGATGATGCTCAGGGCAAGATTGGCGATGGCTTCGAGCACGGCGATCTTTGCCAGAATCTTGTGTTCATTGGCCATCAGCAACACATATACCGATGATGAGCGGAAAAATAGCAGGATATACATGGATATGAGCAGGATGATGGCCACGATCATCCCGGCTGTATGATCAAGATTGAGCCAGATATTGAGCAGCGGTTTTACATAGACCAGGAGCGGCACCAGGAGCAGCGAGGAAATGATCCCCATCAGGCGATTGGATTGGAGCATAATCTCTGTCATCTTGCTTTTGTTGCCGGCAGCGAAGAGAGTAGCCGATACCGGGCCCAGGTTATCCAAAAACTGGGCAGAAAACTTCTGATAGGTATCGGTGAGACGGATGGAAATTTGGTAAACAGCCACCATCGCTACCGAACCGAAGATTGAGATCACCAATTGGTCTGTCTTGAGGATGATGAGATTGGTAAATGTGATCAGATAGGCGTAGAGTGAAAATCCCATCACGAACGGATAAGGCTGAGATCATAGT
>JAJOKA010000134.1 GCA_021206555.1 Candidatus Cloacimonadota bacterium
AGGTGAAGCAGATCGCATCTGCTTACCGATTGCCGACACCCTGAGCATGGAGCCTTGGCAAAAGCGCCCCACCGCTCAGATGCTGATGAGCATGTATGAATTGGATCGCCAAACTCCTTTCTTTGCCGATCCGCGCGTGGTGCTGCAACGGGTTGTAGAACGCTTTAAAGAATTGGAGCTGACCCCCGTCACCGCCTTTGAGCTGGAGTTCTACCTGATCGATCAGGAAAATATTTCCGGTCGTCCTCAGCCACCGAAATCTCCCATCTCCGGCAAGCGCCCCGCCAGCGTACAGGTCTACTCGATTGATGATCTGGATGAATACGCCGATTTTCTAGCCGATATTCTGGATGCCGCACACGAACAGGGCATTCCTGCTGATGCGCTCGTCGCTGAATCGGCTCCCGGGCAGTTTGAGGTCAATCTCCATCATGTAGATGATCCGGTTAAAGCCTGTGATCACGCCACTTTGCTGAAACGCTTGATCAAAAATATGGCCTATGACCATGAAATGGACACCACCTTCATGGCCAAGCCCTATCATGATCAATCCGGCAGTGGCATGCACCTGCATGTCAGCCTAGTCAACAAGGACGGTGTGAATGTGTTTGGCGGTGATCCGGAAGCGCCGGGAGAGCTGCTGCGCTGGGCTGTCGGTGGCCTACTCACCACGTTGAATGATGCGATGGCACTCTTTTGCCCCAACATTAACTCCTATCGTCGCTTCAGCCCGGAATACTATGTTGCCAGCGCTCCCACCTGGGGCGTGGATAATCGTACCACCGCCGTGCGTTTGCCCGGCGGTGATCCCGATGCCCTGCGTATCGAACACCGCATCGCTGGCGCCGATGCCAATCCTTATCTGTTGATGGCCGCAATTCTGGCCGGTATCCATTTTGGCATTACCCATCAGATCGAACCCCCAGCGATGACCACAGGGAATGCGCACGAACAGCATGAAACCTCTTTAGTAAACAACTTACGTGATGCCTTGCGCGAGCTTGAAGATTCGCCGGTGATGCGGGAATATCTCGGTAATCGCTTCCTGAACATCTTTGTGGCCTGTAAGGAGCATGAACTCAACGAGTTTGAGCATACGATTTCTGACTTAGAATACCTCTGGTATCTGCATACGGTGTAATCAAGCATGACACGAGCTGCGGCCCCCACCCCCGCGCAAGAACATACCCCCTCTTGGTATGCGGCGACCCGTGTGCATCAGCGCACCTGGCCTCGCCTAGAGGGCCAAATCCAATGTCAGATCGCGATTATTGGGGGGGGGCTTTACTGGCATCAATACCGCCATCGAACTGGCACAAGAGGGCTATCAAGTTACCTTACTGGAGGCTCATCGTCTCGGCTGGGGGGCTTCGGGACGCAATGGAGGGGAGCTGATTCGCGGAATCGGGCATCACCTCGATCAGTTTCAGCCCAGTCTAGGTGATGAAGGGGTAAAGCGCCTGAAGCAGCTGGGACTGGAAGCCGTGGATCTGGTCAAAAAACGCATTCAAGCGCATCAAATCCCCTGTGATCTGCATCTGGGCTATGCCGATCTGGCGACCTGCAGCCGCCATATCGAAGATTTAGAGACCGAGCAACAGGAGATGGCGGATCTGGGTTATCCACGCGCCATACGCCTAGTTCGCGGGGCTGAAGTGCGCGAGCAGGTGGTCGATTCCGCCTTTTATCCCGCGGCATTAATCGATGAGGGCAGCGGCCATCTGCATCCCTTAAACTTGCTACTGGGCGAGGCCGATCTGGCCGAACAACTCGGTGTCACACTCTTCGAGCAATCCCAAGTCTTGCGCATCGAAAAGGGCGACAAGCCCAAACTGTTTACCGCTCAGGGGCAACTGGAATGTGACCTGCTCGTCATCGCCGCCAATGGCTATCTGGATGCGGAGTTAGAACCCTGGTTAGGGAGCCGAATTCTGCCAGCGGGCAGCTATCTGATTGCCAGCTCCCCCCTACCTGAAGCCCTTTGCCAGCAGTTAATGCCAGGGCGTAAAGCCGTTGCGGATATGCGTACCGCCTTAGACTATTATCGCATCAGTGCCGATCATCGCCTGATCTTTGGCGGACTCTGTACTTATTCTGGCCGTGATCCGAAGGATATCGCGGCTGCTCTGCGCCCGCATATTCGTCAAGTGTTTCCACAACTGCAAGATTTAACCATTGAGTATCAATGGGGCGGCATGTTGGGTATCGGTGCCAATCGCTTACCACAAATTGGCCGTTTACCCGATGCCCCGAATATCTATTACGCACAGGCCTATGCAGGACATCAGTTTGGGAATTTTACTATGCTGGGAGATGGAAGAGCAATTCTATTAGGAGAACAAATTACCCCCACAGGAGAGCGCTATGACATTCAACTCAAGGGATCTGGCCGAACTCCTTATTCCAGAGGTGGTGATGGACGTGCTCACTTTGCAGCCATGCTTCGAGAATACCTGATGTCAGAGGCCTTGCATTATTTGAAAATTCCTACATCCAGGTCACTAGCTGTAGTTTGGACTGGAGAGCCCGATGTTATAGAGACGCGAACTAGACCTGGTGCCGTATTTGACAAGAGTCGCAAAAAAGTCACCTACGGGTGGGCACCTTTGAATATGCAAGAAACTTCCAAGGAGGAGCCCATCTCCAAGATCTATTGGATTATGCGATTACTAGACATTTCCCTCATTTAGATAATGTGGATAATAAAGCCATTGCATTCTTTGAACAAGTGATGGAGTTGCAAGCTGATTTGATTGTGGACTGGATGCGGGTAGGTTTTATTCATGGAGTCATGAATACGGATAATATGTGCATCGCGGGAGAAACCATCGATTATGGGCCTTGTGCCTTTATGAATGCTTATGAACCAAAGACTGTCTTTAGCTCCATCGATACCCAAGGCCGGTATGCCTATGGCAATCAACCCTATATTGCCCATTGGAATTTATCTTGCTTGATTTCTGCCTTACTTCCAGCAATCTCATCCAACAAAGAGGAAGCTGTCCAATTAGCAGAAGCGAGTTTGAAGAAATTTCCTGCCATCTATGAAGCTAAATGGTTGGATATGATGCGAAGAAAGCTAGGACTTACCCAAGAGGACTCAAAGGACAAACAGCTCATAGACCGCCTACTTGGGTGGATGCAGGGACAAAAAGCTGATTTCACCAATACCTTTTTCTACCTCCAAAAAGGCAAATTTCCTGATACTGCAAGCTATCAATCTCCGATTTTGGAAGAATGGATAACCGATTGGGAGCAGC
>JAJOKA010000112.1 GCA_021206555.1 Candidatus Cloacimonadota bacterium
TGAATGAAAACCGGGTGAGGATTGCAGACGTCCTCGTCTGCACAAGCAGCGAAGCTGCTTTCTTTTCTCGGCCTGCGGCCTCGCTCGACACGAGACGTGTCGAATCCTCTGGTTTTCATGTAAAATGTCGTGCCTACGGCACTCAAACCGTTAATCTGTATGCATTTGGCTATCTGAAATAGCGTCCCGATGGGACTCAGATGGCACCACGCTGTTCGAAATCCAAAGCACTGTGTACAAAGGGGATAAACAAGGAATTTGGGGAAGTGCTTTGAACTCCGAAGGTGGAGCACGAAGTCCAAAGCACTTCGCTGTTTAGAACCCGGATTGACTTTTCAATAGTCCTTTATCTCCCGGCTACGCTGATCCCGTCCAGAAGCATGGCCGGCACCTTGCGTCCTCCCATATTGTGAGAGACGTTTTCGATATCCACGATGTTTTGCAGGCTGTCGTAGATGTTCCGGAGAGCATGCAGTCCTTGACTCTGCCGATGGGCTTGCCATTTGGATCAATAGACCGCTGGACACACCCACAGAGTATTCGCCACTTACGATGTTTCCGGAGTGCGCTCCCCATCAGGGAATAGACGATGAGCCCATGATCAATGGAAGCGATCATTTCTTTCAGGCTTTTAGTGCCCGGATCGATGATGGTATTGAATACAGAGGTGCCGGGCATGGATTCTATCCCGGAACGGAAGCCATTACCGGTGGGTTCTTTACCAAGCTTTTTGGCATAGAAGAGGTCCATTGGGATCGCTTTAAATACGCCATTCTCGATGAAATAAAGAACCCGCGTGGGGGTGCCTTCATCATCAAACGCGGTGGCTGAGGATAGCTCGGTATCTTCGGGATTTTGCCGGTATGTGAACTTTTCGGAGAAGATCTTCTGGCCTTCCCGATTGCAAAGGGGTGAGATGCCACTAAGGATATTTGCCGGATTGAGCGCTTCAACCACCCGCCAGAGCAGCGTGTGCATGGATTGGGGATGGAAGATCACAGGCATCTTGCCGGTGGGTGGTACGATCTGGGTCTGGCAGACATCATAAAGGGCGATCAGCTCGTCCAGCTCTTCATTGCTGATCCAGCAAGGGCTCACGCCACTTTGATGGGTGTAGAGGCCGGAACCGGTTCCCGGGAAGACCATCTGCGCAAAGATGCCAAAGCTTGAGCCAATGCGGCTGAGATCCGCGCCATTGGTATTCTTGAGCCCGGATTTCCCGATCCCATACCACATGCTGAGGTCGAACTGCGCGTCCGTTCTGGCTTTGACATAGCCGATCAGTTCATTTCCCTTCTGGATCAGCTCATTTTTATCGAGCTGCTCAACCTGGGGGTCATAGACGACTTTCTCCTGAGCTTGTACGTTGTGAGGCAGTTGATACTTTGCTTCTACCCCGTTTTCTGAGGATAGTATCGCTTGTTTCACCAGTGCTTGGGGATCCAGCAGGTTGCGAGTGTGGGCAAAGCCGGCCCTTTGGTTTTTGATGATTCTTAAGGACAATCCGGAGCTCAGCGAGCTATCGGCTTTTTCCAGCTTGCCATCATTGAAGATGATGCTGTCTGAGCTTGATTCTGTATAGTAAAGGTCTGCTTGCTCAGCATTTGCCGCTGCTATCTTCAAGAGCTTTTCCATCATTTACCTCCTACCGTGAGTTCGTTGACCAAGACGTGTGGTCCGCCATGGCAGGAACGGATATTGGTCTGTCCCTTGCCGCAACCGCCTACTTCTTTCAGCTCAAAGTCTTTGCCGATCATGCTGACGCTCAACAGAGTCTTGTAGAGATTACCCACCAGATTGATGTCACGGATCATTCCGGCCAGCTTGCCATTCTTGACGATGTATCCGTATTGAGCGCCAAAGGTGAAGTTTTCACCGGTAGTCTGGCCTCCCATGGGATCCCCAATATACAGGCCATCTTCAAGCGCGGCAAGCAGTTCCTCCAGGGAGTATTGACCCGGTTGGATGAATATACAGCCCATGCGCACGATGGGAGCATAGCAGAAATCTTCAGCAATGCTGTGTCCCGATATGGCTTCGCCCATCTCCGCCGCTGTGAAGCGGTCATGCAAACGACCGGTCAGCACGCCATTGGTCATCAGATTGACCTTGCGCACGGCCACGCCTTCATCATCGTAGCGATAATAACCAAGCTGATTGGGGATGGTGGCATCATCGATGATGTTCAGTTCGTCAACCCCAAGCTTGGTGCCCAGCTTCATCTTATCCCTCACAGAGGGAAGATCGCGCACGATGTCGGCCTCGGAGAAGTGACCAAAGGCCTCATGCGTGAAGACACCGGTCATGCTTGGGTTCAAGATCATCTTGTAAGTGCCGGCTTTCACGGGTTCTGCCTTCAGCAGATCAGCTGCGATCTTTGCTTGCTTGAGGGCATCCTGCTCCCGGTTGCGCACTCTCTGGAAACCGTCACTGCCACCGAAAGACAGGCGAACAGGCTGGGTTAATGCGCCATCCTGAGCAGTAATCCCGCCATACAGCATGGTGGTCACGAGCTCTTCGTTGATCTTGCTGCCTTCGCTATTGAGGAAGAACTTGTTGCGATAGACATCGGCATAGGTGATATCGACATTTGCGATCTTGGGCTGCGCAAAAAGCAGATCAGAATAGGCTTGGGTAAGCTCTTTCTTTTCCGCAAGGGAGATATTGCGCGGGTCTTCGATCAATCCGGCTTTGATGGTGTCGATCACCACCGGAGCAGGAGCCGGCTGCTTGGGCGTTGCGCCATTGGCAGCCAGAATCTCAGCATTTTCTACTGCCTTTTTGATGGCAGCTTCGGCTTGTTCCGGACGCGTGAAGGTGACCGATGCCAAAGCGCCTTTGTGCAGGACGCGAAGCACGTATCCATCGCCGGTATTGGCATCGCAGATCCGGATTTCTTTCTTGTTCATCTGCACCCGCTGAACCTGCTTGGTTTCATAACGGATGTCGTAGTAGTCCACCTTTAGTCCGGCGGTCATCTTCTCAAGTTTGTCGATCATAATGTCTCCTTTTGATCGTTGACTACATGCAACTGGGGGTCTGAACCGGGGGTCGGTAGAAACCTCGGAGCAGATGCTCCGGCAAGCCGGTCAGACATTGGCTTTCCATCTGATAGAAGTCATAATATCCCAATGCAATGGGTTTGGGCTCTGCGGCCATTGAGATGCGGCGGGAAACAATCTGTTGCAGAGCGGTTTCCGGTAGAGCGAGAGCGATCGCGTGAGCCCATTTGCTGTAGGCAAAGCGTCCGGCCTCGGTTAATACGAGCCTGGTATGGGGCTTTTTCCCTTTGAAGCTCTTTTTGATGCGGATGTAGCCTCCGGCAGCCAGCTTGGCCAGATGAGTGGTGATATTGCCGGAGGTAAGCGAGGTGATCTCCATCAATTCAAGATAATCAAGGGATTCATGCCTGCTGAGGAGCAGGATAATCATCAGTCGGGCCGGATGATGCACGATCTGATCAATATTGGCGATTTGATCTATCACATTGTCTTTCATAACACTTCCTTTATCATGGATGCAGTGGTCGGAGCATTCAGAGTCCATCCGGCACCGTTAAAAGGCCACCGGGCTCGTTGCCCTTGCAAAGTGTCTTGAAATACAAGATGCTTTTTCTGTCAAGACTTATTTTCGACTTCTGTGGATGACCCACAGGATTCGACACGTCTGCTCCACAAGACTCGCTTTGCTCCGCCTTGGGGACCCCGGTCGTGTCGATGGAGGCCGAAGGCCGAGAAGGAAAGCAGCTCAAGCTGCTTGTGCAGACGAGACGTCTGCAATCCTAACCCCACGCTTTCATGAGCGGAGGCTAAAGCTGGCGTTCAGCCTGGCTCCACTGATCCTGATTGAGGAAGACCTTTTAGTCTATGTTGCAATGCCGGCTGGCGTTCAACTCATTGCGCAGGCTGGCCCAGATGAAGCTGGGATCATTGCTGCTGACCAGAGCTTGCGCGGAATCCCGATTGTGCAGCACATTGGCCAGGCATTGCAGAATCTGGATCTGAGCGTTGGGTGATTCCTTGGGGCTGAGGATCAGGATCAAGAGGCGCACCATGCGGCCATCGGGGCTATCCCATTCCAGGCCATGACGGTTTTGTGCCACAAAGATATAGGATTGCTCCAGGCCCTCGACCCGGGCATGGGGAATGGCGATCCCACGTCCCATCGCCGTACTCATCTGATCCTCTCGCAGCTTGATCTCGTGATAGATGGCCTGCTGTTCCAAATCTGTGCGCTCAGCAGCAATCTTGCTGAGCAATTGCAGCATCTCTTCCTGATTTTGACAGCCTGCTTCGGGATGCACGTCACGTTCGCGAAGAATAACATCGAAGAGGCTTTTACGCAGTTTGCGCACAGCCGCGGAGAGCCAGGGCCAAAGATGATGGTGGACAATAGCGAAGCCGAGATGATGCTCACCAATATGCGCTCTGAGATGAGGCCACTGCTGTAGGCCAGCATGCTCACTACTATGTGCATTTCGCCACCGGGAGTGTGGGCGATGGCGATCACCGGCAGATTGCTGGTGTGTTGTTTTGACCATCTGGATCCCAGGTATGCCGCTGTGAAGCGGGCTCCGATGCCGATCGCGGAGATCAGGAGCACCAAAGGCAGATCAAAATTGGTGATGAAATTCAGATGCAGCCCGATATTGGCAAAGAAGATGGGCACAAAGATGGAATATACCAGACGATTGACCACAAAGCGGTCTTTTTCCGTGATATGCGTGGCTTCGCCCAAGACTGTGCCGGCAATGAAGAAGCCAAAGAGCGAATGAATCCCGATCTTCAGGGTCGTTGCCCCAAAAAAATGCTCCCACCACCATGATAAAGGTGATTTTCAGCCCGGTGCTATCCCCCAATTTGGTGTGGATAAAAGTGACGATTTTGTCCACTATCCGCCGCATGAAGATCAGGCTGATGGCAGTGAATGTGAGCGTCAAAAAACACCAATCTGCCAATGAAGGCCAGCTCCAGACTGCCATGCGCGAAAACGCCTAAAATGATGGTGAAAAACACCATCCCGCGATGTCATTGATAGTAAGCGCGGAAAGGATCAAAAAGCCGACATCGGTCTTCAGTATATTCAGATCCCGCATCACGCGGATGGCCACCGGCAAAGCGCTGATCGTCATCACCGCGGCCACAAAGAGGGCAAACATCAGTCGATGCGAGGGGTCAACCAGATAGTGTGAAGGTAAGAGATAGATCGGCCCAAAACAGAGGATGATTGGTAAAACCAGATCCACTGCGGAAAGCTTCAGTGCGTCTCCCCTTTGCTGCCAAACGCGAGAGAAATTGATCTCCAATCCCGCCTCCATCAAGAGGAAGAAATTGCCGAACCAGGCGATGGTTTCCAGCATCGAACGTTGAATGGCATCATCGGGAAAGATGTAACTGTGAATGGCGGGAGCAAATTTGCCCAGGATGGCCGGGCCCAGAATGATGCCCACCAGGATTTCGGCTGTTACGCTGGATTGCTTCATGCGCAGGAAGAAGTATCCCACTATCTTACAGATTCCGAGCAACACCCCAAATTGGATGAGGAACAACATCAAATTATGCTCGGAAATGGGTCCCATAAGCTAACTCCCTTTATAGTTCTTCTTTCGCGCTGAATTTGTCTTGTTCACATTTCTTAGTATCAGGGCGATAAAGTCAAGCTTTTTCTGATCTCCGGCTTGGTCTTGATACCAGATGATGGGGATTGCTCTGCCCTAACTTCCGCCTTGCTTTAGTCCAGCTTTACCTCATATTTCCTTCGTATCAAGAGGGGATTATGAGGTAATATAGGTTGAAGGTTGAAGGTTGAAGGTGGCAGGGAATACTGGCGCTTGCCGTAACGTAGCATTCCGATGCTACGTTACTCACTCACACCTTATTTAAGCAAGAGCATCCTGCGGGTTTCTGTAAACGAATTGCCAGTAAGGCGGAGGATGTAGATTCCTGCTGGAAGGCTTTCCGCATCCCAGTTTAGCGTATGAGAGCCGGCAGCTTTGCGTTCCTGGAGGAGCTTGGCGATCTTTCGGCCTTTGATATCAAAGACTTCGAGGCTCACTGTTTCAGCAGAATCCAGCTTGAAGGCTATCTCGGTGTTGCGATAAAAAGGGTTTGGATAGTTTTGCTGCAAAGCCTGATAGTGCACTGGGTAGAGATGTTCGTCGATGTTTACGTTGCCTTCGGGGACGAAGCTGAACTCACTGATTATCACTTCTTGTGGGGATGCCGGAGGAGAGCCGAAATACCAGAGATTGATGTGGACTCTGGGCTGTTCCGGTCTGGGAATGTGCGGACCGGTGTAGGTCCAGGAACTGATCATGTTATCCGGGGTCTCATCATTTGGCCCACCTCGCCAGGCGCGAAACTCCACTCGGTCAGGAAGCCAGCGGAAGGCATGGCTGGATATCTCGTTAACGCCAAAGGCAGCATCATAGCGGTAGATATTCCCTGACCAATCCCAGGGTTGAGCCACAAACTGCCCGATCTCATTGGCAGGATTGCCCCAATAGCTGTATTCGATATCTATCTCGTTATAGGGGTTCCACCAGGAAGCACCGGGGTCCCAGCAAGTGCTGTATTGCCAGATGAATAATCCGAGCACGGCTTGAGGATTCAACTCTTGGAGCGCGCCCTGCGTCGTGAAGATATAATCCCCATAACCGAGGGGCTCGATCAAGGCTATTTCCGTGCTATGCCAGGCACCGGTGATCTGACTAATGGTGAGATGCAAACGGTCACTATCATCACCCAGATGCTTGAAGGTGAATCACTGAAGTTATTGGGGCCGGGGCCATAGTGACCGGGGCCTTTCACCCGCCATTGTCGTCCGGCAAAGTCCAGAGTGCGGCCTCCGGGAAAGTCATCCCATTGCGCATCATCCAGGGTGGGATATGTGGTGCTGAGAGAGTTTATCTGGTCAAAATATACATTAGCCGGGAATACGCTTTGGTTTTGCACCATCGCCAAAACCAGGCGCAGAGCTACAGTACCGCCTGGAGCTGCTGCGCTTTGGAAACTAAAGAAAATGTATTCCTTCACCGGCGTGCTCGGGTCAGCTACAGGATGGATGTCCTCCCGGATCAGATTGCCCGCAGCATTACGCCATTCCAGCTTGACCAGGGCCTGGCTGTCTTGCAGCAAAGGAAAGTCCTGGCTTACCATCAGATGACCGCTGACAATCCATTGTTCTGATGGCTCTGAATCCAGATCTTGCCAAAATCCTGAAGCTGATTCTGAAGCGCTGTTTTGCCCACTGAGCAGCGCGGCAGAGAAGCCATGATAGGCAATCTCTGTGGCTCCGGACAAGCCAAATTGATTCCATCCCCCAAAGCTTGCGCCACCTGCTCCGGGGATCTCGAAGCTGGGGTTGGCCAGATAACATCCTGCATGAATGTAGCATAGAACCAGCAGGCTGAACAGGATGAGCATTAGCCGAGAATTGGACATGATAGTCCTCACTTTAGCAGGACACACTTCCTGGTGTCCAGGCCTTTGGGAGTGCGCAACTGATAGAAATAGATACCGGAGGCTACAGGACGATTGCCGGAATCCGTGCCATCCCAGCTTACGGAGTTTTCGCCAGCGCGATAGCTGCCGGAAGAGAGAACTTTGATCCTCTGGCCATAGACGTTGTATATCTCCAGGCTGATCTCTGATGCTTCCTTGAGGTTGAAGCTGATGGTGGTATTGGGATTGAAGGGATTGGGGTAATTAGCTTTAAGTTCAAATCCTACAGGAGGGATTGTGTCGTGGATGATGTCCGTGCTACCGCCATCCCAATAGATGTCATCCAGGCCAAACTCGCACTGCGCGCCCGATTCTTCCAGAATCACAAAGGGGTAACTGAGCATGCGGAGATCGATGTATGGCCCACGCAGGATGCTGACGGGGATGGCCGCTTGCCCCCAATCACCGTTTCTGATCAGTCCATGGGTAGTCTGACCAGCCGGGAAGCTAACGTAGTTCTGATTGCCCCAGGCGTCGATGATGCCGATCTTGAAGGTGATATGGGCCGGGATTTTGATCATGAACTTCAGGTGTCCATCGGCAAAGTTAAAGAGATTCACAGGCTGAATGGACATGATTCCGGCTCCGAACCAGCCCAGGCCATTGGTGACCCAGGAAATGCCGTTTTCCCCTTCATAGGGTGGGATCGAGCCCGGAGAAAGGGTGTTTTCCCACACATAGATATGGGCATCCAGATCAGGCTCAAGACCATTATTCACAGGCGTTTCATCCGTGTATATGCCAAAGCTGATTTCTTCAAAGGGAGGTGGGCCGATTTGTACAGTACCTTGATTGTTCCATTTCATGACCTTGATATAGTCGATGTACATATGAGCTGGAAAAGGCAGGGTGACGGGCTGCCCACTGCCGGGATCACCAAGGTTGTAAGCATCCGTGAGCGCGCCACCAATGGCCAGGTTGGCCACCAGATGGAAGGGTTCACGGAACTCAGCGGATTCTTCATCAATGCTGAAAGGCTCGGCAAAAAGATCATATTCATTGCCATTATCGGTCACGGTAAAGCGCAGCCTATCTTCATCCCAATAAACACGATAGATGAGAAATCTGTCGGTGAGGCCGGGATCATAATTATAATAAGGACGGCAAAACTCATCATCAGGATCCCAGGCCAGGCTGGCTGCTCCGCTTGGATTCTGTGGAGTGACGGCAGCATCAGAGTAGAAGATGGCATTGGCACCCACCATCTGGTTTACGGTGGAGTTGTTGTTGCCATTCCCTCCGTTGTGATCGTCATGCAGATTCTGAAAGGCCTGGTTGAAGCCCATTTCCATGATGTCGATCTCGCCTTGCGAGGCCAGGCATAATTTGCCGTGCCCAGCATCCACACTGCCGGCCATCCACCGAGGTTGATATTGGGCACCTTCACCCGGGCTTCGATCACGCCATACTTGATGGAGATCATGGACTTGGTGTTCAATCTTCCGGAGGTGTATTGCAAAGGGTTTCCCCATTGATCCACAATGCCGGCTCCGCTTTCCTGACGGGCAGTGATCCTCAGGGCATTGTTTCCCCGGTTCATCCCCCAAAAGGGGACGACGGACACGTTTTTCTGCTTTGTAATACTGTAGTTCGCCATTACCCCAGCCCCAGGAGCCATTTCCGGTTTCGATGATCCAGCTATCCAGATCGTTAAAGTCTTCCTGCCAGATCAGTTCTCCGATCTGAGCATGGACAGGACAGATGGTGAGGATCAGCATGGTGACGATGGTGAGCATGAGATATAGACGAGGCATATTCATAGCGGTTCCTTTGCAGCTATTGCGGCATATTGACGGTGAGGAGCGTGAAAGCTTCAGCCGGATCCAAAAGCTTGTTTCGGAAGCGGCTGAAGCCATGAAAAAGAGTCTTGGTATATAGTAGATCAGTTTCTGCGAGAGACTGTTCCGTTTTCAAAGTCATAGATGTAACCCCACTCGCTGAGGTCAGCCAGAGCCATCGCGGGATCGGCATAGAGCGGCATGAGATTCTGGCCACTGGGGTCATACATGTTTTGTGCCACCAGATTGCGGATCAATACCGCGTAGTAGGTGTCATTATTCAGCCAGTCTGCTTCCCACCAGGTGGCATCGTCGAAGAAGTGATCCAGAGTTGCACGGTAGGCTTTCTTGGCTTGTTCACGCGCGTTGTGCTGCCACCGATGGTGTAGAGTTCATGCAAGGCTCTGGCGGTGAAGTATTGATGCTCACCCACCGGGATATTGGCCAAAAGACTTGCCCAGAGATAGAACTTCGCTTTGGGCGAGGGACATTCATCGGAGAGATCCCAGATGTTTTCCATATTGATACTGGCATGAGCAAAGGGGTTGTCAGGATTGTCCAACACGCTGGTATCGGGATGGATGCCCTCGTTCGCGCCATAGAGATTCAGGACATAATCTGTGGGTAGCTGGGGCATGGTGAGGGCCTCACCGGTCTTGCGATCGCAGCCCGCGACAAGGATGATCACCAGACTCAAGAGGATCAGGATAGTGCTATTTTTCATGATGTACTCCTTAAAACTCATACCGGAAGTAGAAGCCGGTTTGGAATTCGTAGTCGCTTTTTACGGCTGCGCCTTCATTGGTGGGAGAATTGTCGTCAAGCTGGCGTACCAGAGTGCGGAAGCCCAGGCGACTGGACATCGTCTTGTCCAGGAAGTTGTCGATCAAGACAGAGTAATCGAACATGGCCTGATAGGGGAAAGTGATATTGAACTGACGATACCAATCCAGCGGGCCCCAGGCATCCTTTTTCACATAGGTGGAAATGAAGTGCTTTTTGGCCATTACGAAGTCTGCAGCCAGGGAGATATACTCCGGTGAAGCTCCTTCCGGGTTTCCGGATGCTTGCCCTTTGCCGCCTTCGATATTGGTGATGATCTTCAGATCGGGATTGGGATTGAAGATGAATCTGCCTTTGGCCAACCACACATCTTCAGCCGGCATTCCGCTGCCAAAAGGAGCATTGGTATTGCCTTCCTGATAGTAGAACAGCGCGGCATCGGTCACGGTTTCATAGCGCGTGACATTGCCACCGATGCTGAAGGCAAAGGGAGCGTCTTCCTTTTTATCCGCGTCCCAGGCATAGAAGTAACTGGCTGGAGTGGGATCATAGGTAAGGAATAGCTCCGCGGAGAGCGCTTCCCGGTTGTCCAATACAGCAAAGGGATCACGATCCCGATTACGCGGACTGGAACCGGGGAAGAAACTCGTGCCGTCAATATAAGGCTCCAAGCTCGGAGTGGAATCCATCAGGTTTTTGCGATACAAGCCTCGGGGTAACAGCCAGTAGTTTCCAAAGACCAATAGCAGTCCGGCATCAAACTCCAGCTTGTTGCCCAGGGCTGAGTAAGGCATGGTGGTATTGAACTCACGAATGGCATTTCCACCATCCGCCACCAGCCCGGCATAGTTTACTCCGGCATCAAAGAGGCTTCCGCCAAAAAGACGGGTGGTAAACTTGGCCTTGAATCCTTGCGTGTCCATCCAGTCGATGGTGTCGTGATAGAGCTGACCGTTTTCATAGTAATAGAAGTCTTCATCCAGCTTTTCACTGCCGGCAAAGAGGTAAGCCAGCTGTAGCTTGGTGCGAGGGATGATATCGGTTTCCATGCTCAGAGAGGTTTGCCGGGTAGCTCTGCTGGTAGCTTCAGTGGCTGTGGCCGAGGCTTCAGCACGGGCAAAATCCTCAGCATGGATGAAGGAGTATTTGAATCTGTTTCCGCCAAAATCATACTTGGCGATGGCTTTGGGGTTTGCTCCCCAATATACTTCGGGACCAGCTACAAGCCTGAATCCAGGTAGGAACTTGTGGCCGATAAATTCCATCCCGTAAGGCGCTTTGGCATTCCAGATATCCATGCCTTCCATGTCGGTAGCTTCATAGAGCAGTCCGAAAGTGTCGCCTTCATAGCCCCAATGGTAGCGAGGGACATGGTAAAAGGAGTTTAGCTCGAAGTGCTCGTTCATATACTTGGCTTCAAAGCTATAGATTTCCAGGCGTTCGGCATCGTTCACTTCTTTAGTGGTCTGCACCTGCATGCCGGTTTCATTCGTCTCGGAAACTACGCTCACATAGCCGGCTCCGCGTTTGCCATAATATTCATCCAGTTCTTTGTTCACTACGTTGCCCAGGATATTGAGGCTGAATTTACCGCTTATCTTGCCGGTAGGATTGAAGGCAAAATCCAGGAAGAGCATTTCGCCATGGGAAAAGTCCAGGCCATTCTTGCCTTTTTTGATCGATGTCCGCGGATTTGCCATTGAAGACCATGTCTCCGCGCAGGCTTCCACCCACCAGACTGATAGCATCCCGCTTCTTTTTGTCGGATTGCAAGAGCCGCATATCTCCGGTGAGATTCAGCACATCCATATCGATAGCGGCAAAGCGGGCATTCATCTCAGCTTTTGTGACGGTATAGGGATCGATGCTCCAAATCTTGGAGAGCGCGTAGTAAGAAGTTCTGGGTCTGGCCTCAAAGATACCGTCATCATTGGGGCCTTCCAAAGCGCAGATGCCAAACCACTCTTCGTTCATATTGTTCAAGCCGGGAGCATAGTCAAAGGAATAGCCGCCATTGCTCCAGGAAGCATGGGTGTCATGCACATAGAGGTTCTCTTCCTGCAAGTACTTCCACCATTCATCCCGCCATTCAAAGTGATAGCCACCCAAGGCATTGCCCTCTTCGCCTTTGCCATAGCTTTTGTTGTAAATCTCCACCCAGTTGCCCTTATTGATATGGGCCTGAGCGGCTTGATCTTCGCGGTTGGTGCGCGCGTTGAAGGCATCACTGCCAAACTCGGTGAGCATGATGGGCAAGCCCAATTCACGATCCACGCGAGCCCACATATCGGTAAAACTGATTCCCCGATAGGCATTTACGCCCAGGATATCCAGGGACTTGCAGTGTTCCACGATGAGATCCAGATACTGAATGTCGCCATTGACGATGGTGAAGGGATGATGCGGATCCAGCTTTTTACCGGCGCTGATAATTTCTTCATAAAGGCTATAGAGGTGCTTTGCCTTTTCTTTGTGCTGCTCGCCCACGGGCAGATTCTCGATCTCAAAGCTCGACCATTCCAGGCCGTAATTGCTTTCGTTGCCAAGGGCAAACATCAAGACACCGGGAACATTCTTGTATTCTTCAACGACTTGGAGGATATCCCGTTTGAGGGTTTCCCGGGTAAGAGGATCAGAGTAATTGGTGCGCGGAATCCAGGCTCCACCCACGTTGTAACCATAGCGACCCATCAGATGGTTCACGATGGTCATGATCCCGTGTTTCTCGTAGATATAGCTGATCCAACGCGGAGGAATGATGCCAAAACTACGGATGGTATTGATCCCGGCTGCTTTCATGAGCCCCATTTCATAATCCAGCACCTGTCTGATGAAGTCATCGTTATGACCCCAGAGATTGTAGGAATAGTTTTCGCCGATGGGGGTGTAGGCCCAGACCACTCCTTTGACAAAGAAATCCTCACCGTTTACCTTGAGTTTCCAGCCCTGCTCGTCCTGATAGGTGTTAACCCGGTCAGGAGTTTGGGCAAAGCTGCTTACCGCTATACTTAAAAACAAAATGATCGCGATGGCACCGAGCCAGGGTTTTGCTTTTGCAGTAAAACCAAAATCAATCATATGATCCTCCACTATCTTGGATAAAGATTTTCGTGAATCGCCGCCTTTCAGCTGCTATATAGCAACATCTGGTATTCTGCTTTTTTGTGTCAAGAACTTTCTGAAAAGCACAGCAAAAAAAGATTGATTGACGGGGGGATAGGATTGCCGGAGTCATAGCGGAAATGCGCAGCATTGTTGTGGGGTGGCCAGACATCTCATCTGTATAATAAATTACGGAACTGCTTGCTTTTCTCGGCCTCGCTCGACACGAGACGTGTCGAATCCTATCCCTTTACTTCAACTCTGCTTTGGCTATTCCTCCCCTCATAATGCTCTTATTCCAAGAGGAGAATATGGGGTAAGCACGAGCTAAAGCCGAGCTAAGGTAAGGAGGGCGAGGAAGGGCAAGAGATATCGGTAGTGAGCTAAACCTTTTAGATTCAGTGTTTGCGGTCGGAATGGGGGGCCGCGCAGGAATCCCTTTTGATCAATTGTGCTCTGAGGATGATATGCCGGTAGTCCGTGGGATTACCCTGCATTTCGGACAAAAGCAATTCAACGGCTTTGGCCGCGATTTTCGTCGATGGGTGCGGCATTGGTGCTGAGAGCCGGAAAGACTCTGGAGGCCACCAGGATATCGTCAAAGCCGATGATGCTGATATCATCCGGAATATGCAGCCCACTCTCGCGGATCACCTTCATGGCACCGATGGCCATGGAGTCATTGGCACACATGATAGCCGGTGGGAGGATCTTGCATCGCAATAAAGTGTCGAGCAGCTCGTTCACCGGATTCGTGAGAGTAATCCCCTTTGTAGATCAGGGATTTACTCCTCTTCTATGCCATGGCGGACCAGAGCGCTGGT
>JAJOKA010000034.1 GCA_021206555.1 Candidatus Cloacimonadota bacterium
GGTGGTTACCAGTAAACTACCATGGCCAAATTGCAGGACAATAGGTGCGCAAGCTGGACAACGCGAAAGACGGGGACTTCCCTTTGGGACGGGAAAGACGCCAGGGGTCAAAGCGCTCAGCTCCGGTGTATATATCATCGATCTGGGCGGCAGACGCAGCAAAGTGTTGAAACTAAACCACTAATCCGGGGTAACTGTCGGTCAATATGGGGAGTAGTGTCCGCAGGATAAGGATATGTGGATGAAGCTTTCTCCGAGACAATAGTGTCCGGATGTGATTGCACAGTTAGTGAAGTGGCAACGAAAACCATAAATCCGATCATCATATACTTTTAGCCTCAATATCGGGTCTTCGACATCTTCTATTGTTGCAAAACAGAAAACAGAGATAATCTATAATCCGGCAATCTCGCTGATGATTCGATCATGCATATGCAAGACTAAAAGTATGCGGCTATTTCCTTGTATATCAATTCATTGTCTCTTCTGTCAGCTTCTCTGGACCGACCGATAAGTCCATAGTATCAAACTATTGCTAAAATGCAACTTGACAATATTCTGTGGCTCGCATTAGATGCGTTCAAATGCTTGGTACTCCGATTATCAAGCATAATTACGGCAAACCTGAGAATCCCCAATTGTGGGATTAATACGAAAAACACATAGAGGAAAGAGATGAAAAAGCTGCTGATAGTATTGGGCTCGATAGTTCTTTTAACAAGCATGCTGGGCGGACAGACTATCCTGATCGATCCCACGGGAGATGGTGGGTTTGAGACGGCTACAACATTTCAAGCCAATGGCTGGAGTATTGCACAGCGCACGAATCCTAATAGAAACCAATTTCGGCTTGGTAGTGTTTCAGCGATCAGTCCTGATGGACAACGCTGCGCATTTGTTTCCAACTCAAACACGGCCTGGTCAAGCGCGAACCAGCTGCGAACGATACACCTTTTATCGCCAAGTATCCTTTCCTCTTTCTCAGACAGGCATTTCCCTGTCTTTTAAATACAGAATGAGTACCCTGGACATCAATTATGATGGATTTAAAGTCTATTTATCCTCCGCAGTTCCCAGCAATGACTCTTATCCAAGTGGTGAGCAAATCGGCGATAACTGGTATGGCAGCTCTACCTCCTGGCAGGAAGTAAATATCGCCATTGATGGAAGTTATGCCGGCACTACCCGATACTTGATCTTTACCTGGAGGAACGACGGTGATGCTCCCAAAGCGCTTGGGGCTTTGGATAACATCAGTCTGGCAACGGATTATGGAAAGCCCGATCCTCCAGAGTCCTTGAGCGCCAGTACCATTGACATGTCCTCAATAAACCTGAACTGGCAGAAAAATGCGAATAACAACGATGTGTTGATCGCGGTCAACAACACCGGGAGTTTTAGTAATCCCCTGGATAATCAGAGCTACACTGTGGGCTCTACCCTCGGTTGCGGTTCTGAAATCATCTATATTGGCAGTGCAACATCGTTTCTGCACAGCGGACTGAGCCCAGAAAGCACCTATTACTACAAAGCCTGGTCTGTAAACCAGGTCAACATGTATTCAACAGGCATCAGCACTCAAGGCAGCACTGCTTCACTACCCATTAGCACTTTCCCCTTCAATGAAAACTTCGAGGCAGATTCGCCACATCTCAGCAAATGGACTCAGATTGCTGAAACCGGCTCCAATCTGTGGACGATTGCCACTGGATCATCAGGGGGATCAATAACAGCTGCGCATTCCGGTACTTATAATGCTCGTTTCACATCAAGCTCGGGTGGGCCACATATTACAAAACTTCTAAGCCCGGTCTTTGATTTCACCGGTATTGCTGAGGCAGAACTTGCCTTCTGGTACGCGCAAGAAGTGTGGTCTGGGAATCAAAACGAACTGAAAGTGTATTACCGCACATCCCCCGGCACGGCTTGGGAACAGCTTGCTCATTACACAGAAAATATCGCTGTTTGGACTCAGGTTCGGATGAATCTGCCAAATCTCAGCAGCACATATCAGATAGCCTTTGAGGGTATAGATAACTACGGATGGGACAATGTGCTGGATGACATTACCATCCGGGAAGTGGTCAGTGAACCTGTTCTCTACATCACTCCTGACGTACTGAACTTTCCTTATCTGGAAGTTGGTGATACAGCAGAGCACAGCTTTGCTATTTCCAATATCGGTGGGGGAGATTTGGTGCTGGATCAGCAACCCGGACTTATTGGTGCGGATGCAAGCCAATATCAACTCATTGATACTAATAGATATCCGCTCACCATCACTTTTGAGAATCCCGCGTCATATACTGTCCGTTATCTGCCCACTATTAGTGGAGCACATTCTGCGCAGGTGAGCATCTCCTACGATGTGGGACATGTGGTCGATCTCAGCGGACGAGCCGGTTACCTGATCTTTGGTGATGATTTTGAGGCTCATACAGATTTCACACTTGACCTCAGTCCCTGGACTCAACAGGATGGGGATGGCAGCGTGACTTACGGGATTAACACGGTGGATTTCCTCAATGAACACTACACGGGCTCCTATATCGCATTTAATCCGTCTGCTACCACGCCAGCCCTGGGTGAGGCCTGGGCTGCTCAATCCGGAGCAAAATATGCCGCAGCTTTTGCTGCTTCTACCCCTCCCAATAACGATTGGCTGATCTCACCACAGATCAACTTTGGTGATAATCCTGTCATCTCTTTCTGGGCCAGATCGCCCATAAGCCAATATGACCAAGAGCGCTTTAAGGTGCTTTATTCCACCACCGGTAACAACTACACCGATTTCACGAATTACCTTGCCGGCAGTGCCTTAGAGTATGTGGTGGCACCCACATCATGGACTCAGTATGTTTACGATCTCCCGGTAGGACTGGCAAACAGCAGCGTCTACATCGCGATTCAATGTGTATCTAATGATGCTTTTGTCTTTATGGTGGATGATTTTAAGGCCTTTAGTGGTTCTCCTCCCGCTCCCATCATCAGTGTATCACCCGATCCCTATGATTACCCTGATTTCTTCCCCAATTATAGCCGCTATCAGGAGTTCACAATCACCAATGCCGGGAATGCAGAGCTACAAATCAACGAATCAGGCTCATCATTGGCGGTGACGCCGAGTTCAGCTTTGAACTCCTGCCTACCTTTCCTGTTGTGCTGAATGGTGGCCAAAGCAGCACTTTCTGGCTGCGCTTTCATCCCACGGATCCTGGAAACTACAGCGCTACCACCAGCATCACCGATGTGCTGGGTAATGCAGCAAACATCCCCATCACGGCTACAACTCTGGATGATCTGATCACCGAGTTTCCCTATGTGGAAGGATTTGAGGCAGATGTCTTTGGCTGGGTTATCCGGGATGCCGATGGTGATGGCTTAAACTGGCTTGTGGTTAGAGGTGCAGAAGCGATTTTCAATGGTCATAAATGTATCGCTTCCGAATCATACGAAGTGTTTGAGTATACTGTCAAACGTGATGATACACTGGAATCAGACCTGAGCAACAAGCTGAAACATGGTGTCCAGCAAACAGATTGGCAGTTAAATTCGGAGTCAAAGGCCATTGACCGGGCAGCGCTTACCCCCGATAATTGGTTAGTTTCTCCGCGCTTGCAGATTGGCGCAGACTACACACTTTAAGCTGGAGAGTAGCTGCTCATCACCCCACTAGGCCGGCCGAGAAATACAGTGTATTGATCTCTACTACTACCCCGGTCATTGATCAATTCAGCACTATTTATTCAGAAACCATGATTGATGGAGACTGGCATTACCGTGAGTTGGATCTTTCTGCCTATGAAGGTGATACAGTATATATCGCGTTCAGGCACCACGAAACCACGGATCAGTTTTTCATCAAGTTGGACGACATCAAGGTTTACCCCACCAACACGGATATCTCCTATGGCATTGTTGATATTGAGGGAAGTGTCACTATCACTATGGATCCCATTCAGGATCTCACTCAGAACATCCCTCTCAATGTGGTATATCATGGTAGCGGTCTCACCGAAGCTGCTCTGATCACTTCGCATATATGTTACAATCATCCCGGATTGGGGCTGAGCAACGCCGGTCTGCATCTGGGCTTGAGCGGATCCAGCTTTGGTGGCAGCACGATGGAGATCACGCATAGTCTTGGTTTTGCTCCGATCCATGCCTATTGGCGCATCCAGCCGGGGGCTTGGAATGTGATTACTCCGGATAGCCCGGAAGTGAGTATCTGGACTGAGAATAGCCTAGTTTTTTCTCTGACTGATCCTGGGAAAGCAGATGGTGATTTTGATATAGTATTCCCCAAAACCAGGGATGACACCCTGCCGGTGGAGCTATCCCATTTTGGAGCCATCGTCAGCGCGCAAAACTATGTGAATATCACCTGGGTTACTCAAACCGAGACCAATGTGAGCGGATTCCAGCTCTATCGCAGTCACACGGAAGAGATGTCTGACGCCTTGACCATCGGTGCCTTTATTCCGGCTACCAACACATCTCAGATGCAGAGCTATCTCTATGTAGATAAAGAAGTTTACAGCACAGGTACTTATTACTACTGGCTGGAACATCAGGATCTGGATGGCAGCTCAATTGCCCACGGTCCCGTGCAAGTGTATTTCGATGCAGAGGGGGTCAATAATCCTTCGGTACCGGTAATCTCCGGCATTTCTGGCATCTATCCCAATCCCTTCAATCCCAGCACCACCATCAAAGTAGGCATCAGCGATGCCAGCCATGCCCGATTAAGCATCTATAACGCGCGTGGACAATTGGTGCGCGTTTTGCTGGATCAACCCATGAGCAAAGGCTATCACAAGCTTTTGTGGGATGGTCGCGATGACAGTGGTCGTGCGTGCGGAAGCGGGATCTATTTTGCGGTATTGAACGCGGGACGGGATAGCTTTAGTCGCAAACTGGTGATGGTGAAGTAAGTTTTCTGACTGACTAAAAAAAACCCGATGCCCAGGCATCGGGTTTTTTAAAAGGATTGCAGACGTCTCGTCTGCACTGTGGAAGCTTCATCCTGAAGCTTTTCGACACGACAGGGGGCTCAAGCAGAGTGTCGAATTCATTCATGTATGCTACAAGCTGACAGTGATCATGCTGCTTGAACTCCAATCCTGCGGATAGAAGTCCAAGGGTGGAGTGATCACGCTGCTTGAAGTCGTAAGCGCCTGAAACCATCAGCTCCGATGCGGGATCGGGAGAGAAGCAATAACAGGCTTGGCTTCAGATCATTGAGATAAGCGCTTACAACTCCAAGGGAGGCAGTTTCTTACATCTCTTCCAGCGGGATATTCAGTTCCTCAGTTCCGGGCACCACAAAGCGTCCGTCACGGATGATGTCCTGCTTCGATCCATCAGAGCGCACAGCGGTGATGGATTCCAGCATTTCATAAGGCAGGGTGATGTCCGTATGCTTTTGCATATAGGCATTTAGCGGATCTTCCTTGCGTGTGGCGGATTTCTCGTTTTCCACGGCGATCATCTCTTTGCCATTGAGCAGGCTGGGATGTGGCGCGTCTTCTTCGTGAGAATAGCAGGTATCACCGATGGCGAAGTGCGGCCCCATCTTTTCGATGATCAGGATGGGCAGAAGGTGCATGATATCGTATTTTTTGGAGATCATATAAGCCGTGGTATTGGTACCGATGGCAAATTCTCCGATGGGCAGGCTCTTATGCGGCAATAGCAGATTTTCGTGGATATAGCGCTTTGCTTCTTCCGCGTCGTCAAAATTGGTGCAGGAATAATCCTTCACCCAGCCATCTTCAAAGTGGATTTTCAGGTTGAAATAGCGCAAGCTGCCCAGATAGATATCTTCCACATGCAGCGTGCCGTTGGTACCTGTCAGTACCGGAGATGTAAACACTTCTCCCACAGGGATATTGACGTCAGCCACGCAGTTTTCAAAGAGAGTCTGATGCTCTGGATCGGATAGCTTATGCATCTGCACTCGGATGTCGGTATCGTTCCCCGCTTTCCCTCTCACGTGCACGTATTCGGCGGTATCCAGCACGTCGATGATATGCTGTTGGATGCGGGCATATTCTCCGCTATCCAGCAGGTTGATCTTCAGCGTATCGGCAAAGATTTCGGCAAAGCGTTCGCCAATCTCAGTGGAAGGGAAGGCAATGATGGTGAAGCTGGATTCATCGCGCTTGGCATATTTGTAATAAAGCTGAGCGCTACGGGCTGAAAACTCCCGATAGAGCTGTTGCTGTTCATCGCTGAGCTTAAGGCAGGTCTTTTTGACGGTGGGGCTAAAGGGAGTCTCACCAAAGAGTTCCACATACACCGGGCCTGCTTGCAGAGCGATAGTCTCTTTCATGGCTTCCATGGTAGCTTCGGTTACTTGCAGGTTGTGCTCCATGAAGTCTTTTGTCAGGCTCAGCGCGTTATCAAAGCGGTGATCGTAGGGATACTGACGGTTGATGCCTTTGCTCATCGGTGTGGGTACCATCGCTTGTAATCCGAAGTTCTCCAATTCTTTGATCACCAATCTTCCTAAAGCTTCCATTCCGAGCGGGATCATCACGTTGGCATAGCGTTTTATGCGATAGTCCTTTTTGGCACGGATGAAGCCATCGATAAAGCTCTTCACGATGTAAGCTGCGATTTTTGGAGTTCCACACCGTCATATTGGCTGATAAAATCTGCCATGGCGCGGTCATGCTGACCTACATAAATGCCATAGCGATAGAGGTAGCGAAGATCACTGAGCTCTGCTTCCAGCACGATCTTGCGATTGTAGTCATAGTCCGGTGAGAAACGCTGCAGATAGCTGGCCTGAGTCCTGAGTTCCAGATTTTCCTGTGTGCGCAAAATGTAGGCATCCAGCCAGCTTTGATAGCTTGTGTCTCCCTTTTTGGCCAATTCCAGCAAATCCCGGAAGAGCTTCAGATAGGAGAGGATACCGTCAAAATTCTGCTTCAGATAACTGGCATGCACAGTGCGGCTGCATAGGTATAAAGCGGAAATCAGCGATCCCAGTTCCGCGCCATAGAGCTGATGCGCGTAATCCGGATTAGCAGGGATGTGGGTAACGCTTTCGGGATGCAGTTCAGATGAAACTTATCATGCAGCAGCAGGATCCGATCTTCATCAGTGGCGGTCAACAGCGGGTCGGAATCCAGAAGCGTGCCAAATTCCCAGGCGTCCAGGACGTTTTCCCGATAGGCATCAAAGAATTCATTAAAAGGTAGATCAGTAGGGAGCTGAAGCCCACGCATTTCTTGCACGAGCGCGTCGCACTCCGCTTTGGGAGCGGCTAACTGCTCTTGAATCTTCTTGTAATCTAAAGACATAGCTAAACCTCATTGATGTTTATTTGTGCGCAATGTGCAGCAACAGCCATATCCGTCAAGCAGAAAATGCCTTTGACTTTGCGCTTTGGGACTCTTGGGTTTACCTCCCGCTTAGCTATGGTTTACCCCATAATCCTCTCATAACAAGAGGAGATTATGAGGTAAATCAGGAGTAAAATAGAGGCGAAAAAGCGTGGAGGAAGGGAGAATCAGTCGCCGGACTGATTATGTATCCAACATAATTCCGGTTACCAATTGATAGTGATGCTGGTCGTTTTCATAGCATTGCACACGCTGCGAAGCATGATCAACAAAGAGCTTGACACGATGGCAGCGGGAGATTCTATGTAAATCTGGAACTAAATTCCAGAAAAGTTTAGGATGGTGAAGATGTACAAGAATCTAGCATTGATCATATTCGTGCTTCTGCATGGCGGGATTGCGGCTCGCGTTCTCACCGTAGGCCAGGCCGGTGAGCATCAATATACCAGCATCCAGGTCGCAATCAATGCGAGCACTCATGTGATACTATTCAGGTAGCACCGGGTGAGTATATGGAACATCTGGACACACAGGGCAAGAACATCAACATTCGCAGCCATTATTACCTCACGCAAGCACCGGAGACCATCGACAATACGATTATCCATGCCAATTTGCCCAGTTCCTGCCTTTTGATCCAAAACTATGAGACAGTCATCCTCGACGGCTTTACGTTGATGAACAACTCATCGGAAGTGCTGGACTACCCTTATGTCGGAATCGCAAACCTCCGGGCCGGTGGTATTGGAGTCTTTGGTTCTGCCAGTGTACAGATCGCCAATTGTGTCATCCGCAATTGCTACGGGCAGCAGGCCGGCGGTATATACTTTGAGGGCAAGAACTTCAGTCTTTCCAATACCAGGATTTTCAATAACTACAGCATGGACGGCCCCGGCGGTGTGCTTATTTCCGGACACGGGGAAGGTAACATAGAGTTTGACAGCGAGCACCTCAACAGCATTTACAACAATACCGGTCCCTTGGGGATGGATATCTGCATGGGATATCTGGCTCAACCTATGGATCTGGTTCTGGACACTATGAGCGTTGTGCTCTCGGAGCCAGATTGGTTCTGGATATGGTATGACGAATCGAATACTTTGAGCGTCAGCGTGCAAAACGCGTATATAGATTTGGTGGATAGCGATATCTATGTCTCTTGGGTAGGGGATGACAACAATTCCGGACTGACTCCCCAGTCTCCACTGAAGACCATCGCCAAAGCGGTGAAAATCATAAAACCAAACAGCACTCGTCCCAATACTATCAAGGTGGCAGAAGGTGTGTATGACTTCAGCGGTTCCGGACAATTCTTTCCCTTGAATATGAAATCCCATACCCGCTTGGTGGGGGCTTATCCTGAAGTGGTGGTTTTTGATATGGAAACTACCCAGCGTCCCACCTTCAGGCTTACGAAGCAAAACCACGTGAGCATAGAGAACATCACTTTTATCCCACATATCCACTGGACTGATGCCAGATTTCCGGTCGAGGCCATTCTGTGTGAGAGTATTGAACTACGCGATCTGCACTGGAACGGAAGCGCGGAATCCATAAATCGAGATCATACCCGCATTAGCATATTCGAATGTGATGGAGTGATCTGTGAGAATATCAGCGCGGTGAACGCGACCACCAGTAACGCTTACAATCTTGCGGTTCTGGTTCAGTACTCGAAAAACGTGTTTTTGAACAACATCCTGATAAACAATCTGAGCTCCCTGAATGATGGCTTCCACTCCGGAATCGATATCTACGAATCAGATGCCACTGTCCGCAATGTAATAATCTCCAACAGCTATGCCTATACCGGGACGATGTTCTCATTTAACAACTGGGTGATTCCCGAGTGTTCTCTGGATCTCTCCAATATGCTGTTCATCAATAATACCTCGCGTTCCGCTGACCTGGGCGCGCCGATTTATATCCGAAGTGACTTCGAGCGGGCGCAGATTCGCAACAGCACCTTTGCCTACAACGACGCGTGGGGACGCCGAATAATGAAGCTCACAGGTTATGGTGACATTTACAACTGCATCTTCTATAATCCTGATAATTACTGGGTTGATCTGATCCTGGTCAACGAGCATTACGGGAGCAGCTATGATCCCTCAGTATCATACAGCCTCTTCACAGTGCCTTTTCAAATAACGGATAGTACCCTGGCCTCGGTCAGCAACAATATGATCGGCATAGATCCGCTATTTGCAGATCATAATCTGCCGCATTGGGATCCATCCCAAGCTCATTCCTATCATCTGAGTGCGGAATCACCATGCGTTAATGCCGGTACTCCTTATCCGGACGGATTGAATCTGCCCCCGATGGACCTGGCCGGCAACTATCGGATCTGGGATTCCAGGGTGGATATGGGCTGTTTTGAATATGGCTCCGAGCCCTATGTATCCGTTTACGATCCGCAAGCCCCGCCTCCACCTGAGAAGATCAAGATGGCACTGTATCCCAATCCTGTACGGATTAATAGTCTGAGAACAGGATATATGTTTATCGAGTTTTCTATGCCTCGGGAGACGGCAGAAACCCCCAAAATCCATATTTATAACCTGAAGGGACAGAAGATCAAGACCTTGCACGCAGCCAAAAACAAGGGACAAAGTAAGGTCGCTGAGGATAAATCCGGCCTTGGTGGCAGTGTGAACTATTCCACGGTGTATGACTGCAGTGATCAGTTTTCCCGCAAGCTTCCATCAGGGATATACTTGGTCAGGGTGGAAGCGGGAGCACTCAAAGCCACTGCCAAACTTACGATTGTGAAATGAGGTTGATACCATATTAGGGCTATGTGAGGATATCCTGAATCGGAAGCCTTAAGGACATCAGTAGGGAAGACCCTGCCTGTCCGTAACGGAGGATTCCGATCCACAGAAAAAAAAGAAAGAGATGTAGCATCGGAATGCTACGATACGTTTGCGATCAGTCCCATAACATGGTTTCATGGATGACTTAAAAAAAACCACTTTCCCTTGATTTGCAAATTTCAGTGAGCGAAGTCGCAGAATTCAGGGATTCTTTATGCTCTTAGAAATCCTTAAGAGATATTTTTCGATTACAGGAATATTTATCTTGACAGTTCTTGAATTCACTACAATCTTGGTCTTGAAAAAAAACAAGGAGTTTAGCATGTTAAGACGATTTGTTAATTTTGTTCTTATCCTGTTAGTCGCAACTGTCTATTACGGACATTTATGGGGCGCCGATTTCGAAAACGACGCGCTGGACGAAGCTGAAGCAAAACGGGATATGATGGCCTATGTGCAGTCCACCTTCCCACATCGCTTTGGCAACAATCTTCACACCGGAGATTATGTCCAATATGATGTTAGTAACCATCATTCTGGTGATAGCGAACCTGAACTGTACAGTTTGGAAGTAACTGATAGGCAGGATGATGTGGTAACGATCAAGGAAGAGTTTGAAGGCAACATCCTCTTCTACATGATTGATCTAAGCAGCAATACCCTGTTGGAGTATTGGGGCTATGATGAAGACGGCAGAGAACATCGGCCTGTCTTTCTCTCAGAACCCGAAGTGGAAAGCAGAATGAACTCCATGCTTATGTCTGATTCTAAAACAAAGACTCAGAGCATGCCGGATGACTTTGCTAAACCACGGTTCATCAGCCAGTCGCAAAGTGAAACATTCCGCATTGGAAGATCAAACCTGAATTGCGAGGTTAAAGCTCTGGAAGTGCCCAATGTAGAAGGCATCACCTCGGAACTCAGAGCTGCCGTCCAGGAATTCAGCAAGGTGCTGATTTCGGACTCTGTGCCGAAGATGCTGCCCGCTAAGTTAATGGCAGTGTACATGGATAATCCTGAGCTTTTTGAAGCTAACTACGGTTTGGTGAAAGAAAGCAAGCACCAGCTCTTAAACTATAACAAATCGAACAAATAGGATGAGGTCATGAAAAAATACCTATACTATTTAATGCCCTTGAGCTTACTACTGATCTTGGGATCGTGCTTCTATCCATCAGAGCCATATAGTCCACGCCCCGAGCCTGGCTTTGCAGTATCAAAGCCGATGGGACGGGGTTTCAGAGGATACACAAAGCTCCTTTAACACTCCGGGATTGGTCGATATCTACATGACCAAGGACGATAGGATCATCTTCTATGGTGAAAAGCTGTGGATATCGGAGACGGATACTATTCGTCCGGTGAGCATTACGGACAATATCTATACTCTTCAGCACCAGCCTGCCCGATTGTCTCAATCTCCAGACGGCAGCAAGCTCTACTTCGCATCAAGGGATAAGAATATTCATGAGCTTGATCTGAACACAATGCTATCCAGACAGCTGACTTCGGAAAGCATAAGAACCCTAAGAAACCCCATCGTCTCGGATTTGGGCAACTATATAACTTATTCATCACGAGGTTATGGAGAGCCAAGTAAAGCTACAGAATACCTTTACAGCATGAAGCTATCTACGGCTAGTTCATTCATGATACCAACCGCTGATACAGTATCCGCCAATGGCATGTATATTGAAAACACTTCTACAGTGTATTATGAAAGACTTGGGAACGGTCTTTGGAAATCCCAATTAGATGGCTCTGACCAGTCGATAATCGATGTAAACAATAATGGTGGTAGCCCAACCTCCCTATTTTCGTTTTCTCACGATCTCAGATATGTGATAAGATGGACAAACTATCCAGTGTTTGCGATCAGAATTGTGGATTTATTGGACGCTTCTGCAATAGAATATCCTGTGCAAGAATCAATGAATGGCTCGCCTCTGGCAGAGCTTACACGTAACAATAAACTTAGTAATCTATGTGCCAAAGAACAGCCAGAATAGATTGCTGTCTTACAATATGGATACTAAAGAAGAACAGGTTCTGACTGATCAGATTATTGGCACTGAAATTCATAGAATTCATATGCTAGCCCCCACCTGGGATGGCTCAAAAGTGTATATCTATGCGGATATTACAGATAAATAAGGAGATACAATGAAGTCCATACATTTGATAGTTTTATTATTGATTGCTATATTTACTTATGGAAGACTTTTGGCAGATATTGATCCCAACTCTGCAAGTTGCATAATTGATAGTGAATTCTCAAACACTGAACACGGTGTAGCTCCCTTGAATGTTTGGGCATTAGCGGGATCGCATGCTGAGATAGATTCGGTATTTACAATTGATGTAACAGCCATTCCGGATACTTTTCTAATACTGAATACTAGTATTCCAATCCCAAATGCTCAAAATGGAGATGGATTTGATAACTCAGAAGTATTTGAGCATTTGATCACGTGGATAAAATCTAATGTTGGCTCTGTCAACGTCCATACCCGAATTCTCATCCCTCCCGGAGTCTACAACTTCAGTGATCAGATTGTAATGCACTCCAATATCAGTCTTAAGGGAGCTGGGTCAGATTTAACGGAATTGAGATTCTTGATCCAATCGGATCCAACGAGCGGGACAATGACTCAAGATGATTGTCGAAAGGATGCGATTCAAGTAAATGGAAGTGATGATGCACCACTTTCCAATGTCGGTATCGAAGATCTGAAGATTGTTCGTTTAAGGATAGGCCATACATCATTGGAGGTGAAGGAATATGTTGGGGATGTCGTTAGTTACTCACGATCAACAAAGTGCTTGACATAATGGCAGCGAAAGATTCTATGTAAATCAGGAATTCGATTCCATTATTACATAGGATGCACTAATGATTACCAGAGAGTTACAACGCAATTTGCCTGAGCTTAGCAAGGGGTTTCCCGTGGTCACGATTACCGGTCCAAGACAGTCAGGGAAAACCACTTTAGTCAAAATGGCTATCCGGATTATGCCTATATTGATCTGGAAAATCTGGTAACACGCAGAGTGGCCAGCGAAGATCCTGCCTCTTTGATCAAGGACTCGAAGGGGATGTACATCCTGGATGAGATTCAATATGCTCCTGAAATCCTATCTTATCTCAAGGAGCTTGTGGATTTGAACCAAATCGATGCGCAGTTTGTGCTAACCGGCTCCAATCAGTTTGCCATGATGCGTGATTTGTCACAATCTCTGGCCGGTCGAGCAGCAGTATTTGAGCTTCTGCCCTTCAGTATCAGCGAGGTGTACGATCATGCGCAGGATATCAACACCTGTATGTACAAGGGATTATATCCACGCTTGGTTCAAAAGAGCATCAATCCGGCAGTCTTTTATGATTCATACATTCGCACTTATCTGCAACGAGATGTGAGACTTTTGGTAAACGTGCAGAATATGGATGCATTCACCCGATTTTTGTCCTTGTGTGCAGGCAGGACGGGTTGTATCCTGAACAAAGTATCTCTGGCCAATGATGCCGGAGTGGATGCCAAAACTGTATCCAACTGGCTAAGTGTGTTACAAGCCAGCTATATTATCTACCTGCTTCCTCCCTGGCATGGGAATGTATCCAAACGCCTGATAAAAAGCTCGAAACTATACTTTTTACGATACCGGTCTGGTCTGCCGGTTGTTGCAGATCAGAAAATGCAGATGATCTCATCAGCCACCCTCTGCGCGGAAATCATCTTTGTAAACTTTGAATTCGTTCTCCTGAGGCACATC
>JAJOKA010000174.1 GCA_021206555.1 Candidatus Cloacimonadota bacterium
GGCCTTCTGCGCTGCGTGGCCAGTTTCAGGCTTTGGGTCACGCTCTGAGACAGAATAAAGCTCTTCAAAGCCAAGAATCCCGTATCCATGGTCTTGTCCGATCCCGCTATATAGCCGCCGAGGATGCAGGTTCCGATGGCGGGCAAAACGTATTTACCTTCGCCAAACTGCTTGCCGAAGGTCATAATGGTAGCACTTGTCTCAGTGCGATTATCCTGCATAAAATCCCGGATTTCTTCATCTGCCAGATATAAAGCGCTGATGCTGAGGATGATTCCGCCGGCCTTGAGCCACTCCTGTGTGTGCCAATCTGGCACTTGGTTGACCGCTTCCATAGCGCTTTGGGGATATGATTTCAGATAGCTCTCCAGATAGCCGGATTCCGCAAACGCGCCATATACCCACAAGAGAATTATGGCCGAAAAAAACCATGCTTTTAGCTGATGGAACAATCCCGCCACCCTTTATTGATAGGTGAGAATCGCCAAAACCGTTCCGCTCTCAAGAGAAATCTCAATCTCAGACTCAAGGCAGACGTTGCTGATGCCCCGGCTCTGATGTTTGCTGATTTTTAAGAGATCAAGCGGATAGGCCAGGCCTAGGGAGTATTCAAAGAAGACATAGTCGCTCCAGGGAATGAGTGATAACAAGGTGTTTTGCGGAACATACAGCACGCTATGCTTATCCAGGAAGAAGATGCGTTGATCCGCGCATTCGATGGCAGCCCTCATCCCCAAACCGTGCAGCCAATACAGGTTTTGCGCGATGGCCAGAGCGTGGTCGAATCTCCCTTGCATATCATTGCAGATCAATATCTTGTCATATTTTCCGCTTTCCACGCAAAATTGCAGGGCCAGCTCCGTATCGGTTTCATTCTTCTCCGTTTTATGCCGGATGATGGGGGTGCTTTGATACTCCAGAAGCAAGCTCTCATCCAGGGAATCAAAATCCCCGATGATGAAGCTGGGCTTCAGACCCAATGCACGGATTTTTTGCAGACCTTGATCCACCGCGAAGATATCACCACTGATCTGGGCATATCCGGAGATGATCTCATCCGGAGCGTGATTGGTAATGATGATAGCGGTTTTTTTTAGCGGAATGCATAGGCTTCGATGCGGTTCAGATAACTCGCGGGGTTGACGCGTGCCTCCCGATAGTGCACTTCATAATGCAGATGCGGCCCCGTCGAATAGCCGGTGTTTCCCATCAGGGCAATGATCTGTCCCTTTTGCACCAGATCCCCGATCAGTACCTGATGGCTATAAAGATGAGCGTATAAAGTGCGATAGCCATTGCCATGGTCTATCACGATGTATCTGCCGTAACCGCTTTCATAAGAAACCTTGATCACCTTGCCATTGGCAGTTGCGTAGATCGGAGTACCGGCAGCATTTGAGATATCTATCCCATTATGAAATTCCAATTGACCGGAGATGGGATGGATTCGGCTGCCCCAACCATCCGATACGCGTCCAAAGGTGGGGTAGATCCCAGGCACGTTTTCCATGGTCAGCGGTTGGCTAAAGCTTTGATAACCCTCCTCTTGCATCAGGCTGCCCAGCCCCTGCAAGATGCTTACCAGGCGCGTGTCCGTCTCCCGTAAACGCTGTTTCAAAGGCTGATCCAGAGATATCTCCACATAGCTGGATCTGCCACCGCCCACATAGGGATAATCCCTTGTATCTTCGGCCTTTATCTGCAAAGAATCCAGCATGCTGTGGATGGAATCCACGGACGCGGCATAAAGCTCCAGCTTGGCTCTCAAAAAGCCGTTTTCCCGCTCCAAATCCCGGATACGGGCATCCTGTCTGCCCTTACTGAGCAGGCTTCCCACACCAATTCCCAAGATCAGGATCAAGACGATCACGCCAATCCTGATAAACTGCGTGGACTTATTTCTATCCGGGTTGATCCCACCCATGCCGTCAGGTAGATATGGCTCCGGGCTCAAACCTTGTTGTTCCTTGTTCTCGTTCATATTAGCACTAGCCTATGCAATTTTCATGCCGAAACGCGAGACGCGTACCCAATCAACAAAGAGAAAAGAGCTGGGTTAATTGAGAATTGACGATTGAGAATTGAGAATGAACCATGGCAAACACATTTACGCGCTGGCCGATTCTTGAAAACCTTAAAACTCGAAAACCAGAAAACTTATCAGTCAAATCAGTTCAATCTGCGTTCCATCAAACAAAGAGGCAAGAGAAAAGAGGTCACAAAGAGAAAAGATTTTACAACACAGAGGAAAAGAGAGCAAGAGGAATTGAGAATTAGGCTTAGAGACCAGCGACACTTGATAACCTTAAAACTCGAAAACCTGAAAACTTATCAGTCAAATCAGTTCAATCAGTTCAATCTGCGTTCATCTGCGCTTTTATCCGCGACAATCTGCGGGAAACCAAAATCCTCAACTCCGTTTTTCACCCCGGAAGCGCCACCCGATCACCCTGGCCATGGTGAAAGCCAAAGCTTTGCGCAAAGGCACACTGCGATATTCCCGCACAAAGGCCAGTGGGATCAAGCTCCCAGGCGCATGATCGCGCCCACACCAAAGACCACTTGTTCCGGCTCCAACACCCGGATCCCGATGTTCATCGCTGAAGGATAGAAGATTCCCGAAGCCAGCGATGAACTCATCATAAATACTCCTGTGGCAGCAGCATAGATGCCGCTATAGGCTTGTTCACGCCGTTTGGGAGCGATGGAAAGCACAAAGTTTGTGGTGATGATCCCCGTTCCGGCCCACATGAATCCGGAGCTTAGGGCTTCGAACCATAGGATATTGTAGTTCGCGGCACTTATCCATAGCCAGAGCATGGGGTTGAACGCGCCCAGCACCACGCAGATCTTCATCGCTGTCTTATTGCCGAAGCGATCGATGAATTTGCCCCAAAAGCCAAAGGCCAGCAGCGATGTGCCCATGTGCAGCGTATTGTATAGCTGCACTTCAAAGAGCCCCATCTCCAGCTTCTTGAGCATGAATGGTCCCCAAAACGGGCTACCCACGCCAATGGCCAGCATCCACCAGGCCCCAAAGATCAACAGGAGTCGGAAGTTTTTGTCCCGAATCGGTTCCAGGAACACATCTTGCAGGCTTTGATGACTGTGTTGCTGACGTTTACGCTCCGGTTGCAAAGCCAGAAAGGATAGCCCCACCAAGCCGATAATCGAAGCAAAGACGAAGACGAAAGCCAGAAACAAGGCTTGATTTTGCGGAACAAAGAACTGCTCGGCATTCAGCAGACCGCG
>JAJOKA010000199.1 GCA_021206555.1 Candidatus Cloacimonadota bacterium
AGCTTGCCAAAGGATACATCTTGGTGTAGTGCGCTGCTCCCGGAAAGAGCATGATGAGTTTCTTGCCTGTAGGCATATCAAAGGGTAAGCCAAGCTCCGGAACTTGCATGACAGGAGCCTCAAGCTGCGCCGATAGACCAATCCCGGTAAGCGCTCCGGCATAAAGATCGATGGTGCTGCGAATGGCCAGTTGCCGATCCCCACGCACGATTCTTTTGCGGAGGGAGCGCTTTTTGTCCAGGATGGAGCTGACTTTGCCACATGCGGCAAGGCGGATGAGGAAGGAAGAAAGCTTGTTGTGCAGATCCAGCACCAGGTCATAGCGCGCTGCCCGCAGTGCTAAGTGCGAGCGCAGTGTTTTACCGTAAGGGACGAAATTGAGCCCGCATCCCATCAGGGATACGAGCTCTTGATATTGAACTTTGGTGATGAAGTCCATCCGCGCGTCAGGATAGAGCTCTCGCAACCGGGCGCATACACTTTGGGTAAGAACGATGTCCCCCAAAGAACTGAGCCTGATGATCAGGATTTTCATCAGTTGGCGCGGATGATATCCGGGATTTGAGCTATAATCGGAGAAATGTCACCTGGATTGTTACAACCAGCCATGGCGGAATCAGGTCTTCCACGCCCTTCCCGCCCATCATTGCGGCAATGGCGGACACGATTTTCCCGGCATGGAACCGTCCGGCAAGGTTTTGTCCCACGTTTACCAGGATGGAAAGTTTATCGGCTTTGGGGCAGAAGATCACTGCCACTTGAGTGGTCAATTTGCTGCGCAGAAGATCGCCAAAGGCCTTCAGATCAGTGCCTTCGGGTAACTCGCGGATTAGCAACTGGAAATCGGGATAGCTGATCACGCTTTCCAGCATACTGTCGATCAGAGCAAAACTGCGCTCGGCCTGAAGCTTCTTCATTTCTGCCTCCAACTCCACGATGCGCGCTTTCTGGCTTTCCATTTTCTGCTCCACCATGTTGACCGGACATGCCAGGATGCCGGCAATCCGGGCCAGGCTTTCTTGTTGCGAATTCACATAGTCCAAGGCAGCGCGTCCGCTCATAGCTTCGATGCGCCTGATGCCTGCTGCCACTGATCCTTCAGAGACTATCTTAAACAAGCCCAAGTCCCCCGTGGCTTTGGCATGGGTACCTCCGCAAAGCTCTTTGGAATAGCTCTCAATGGAGATCACGCGAACTTCATCGGCATACTTCTCGCCAAAGAGAGCCATCGCGCCTTCAGCTTTGGCATCGGCAATACTCTGGATCCTGGTACCGACAGGCATATTATCCCGAATAGCTTTATTGACAATACTTTCCACGATATCCCACTCCGCGCGCGAAAGGGCTTGGAAATGAGTGAAATCAAAACGCATATAATCCGGATGTACCAGCGATCCTTTCTGTTGCACATGCTCACCCAAGACAGAGCGTAATGCCTTGTGCAGGAGGTGAGTAGCTGTGTGATTGCGAGCGATATCTCCTCTGCGAGAAAGGTCGATTTCACATGTCACACTTTGCGATGATATCAAGCCTCTCTGCATAGTTCCATAATGGATGATGGCATCGTCAATCTTTTGCACGTCATGGACTGATACTTCAAACTCGTCGTTAAATATCCGTCCCATATCAGCCACCTGTCCCCCACTCTCAGCGTAAAATGGGCTTTGATTCAACTGAATGGCATAGACCTGCTCGTCACTGACGCTATAACCGCTGGATGTAAGCGGTGTCTGCGCTCTTCTCATATCCGGTGAAGAGCGTGGGTAAGGCCGGCCGCAGTTCGATCCAATCGTCCTGAGTGTGGCTTCCACCAAATTTCGAGGCTTTACGAGCACGCTCACGCTGAGCTTCCATCTCTTCTTCAAAGCCACGGTGATCGATCTTAAATCCCTTTTCTTCGGCCAGCATCATCGTGAGATCCAGAGGAAATCCGTAGGTGTCATAGAGCATGAAGGCATCTTTGCCGCCGATCAGATTACCATCCAGTTTAAGGCAGATCTCATCAAACTTTTGCAAGCCGGTATCCAGGGTCTTGTTGAACCTGTCTTCTTCGGCTTTGATCACCATTTTGATATAGGATTCCTTGCCTCTGAGCTCTTCGAAATGGTGTCCCATGATGCTCACCACAGTGTCCACCAAGCCGTGCAGGAAGGGCTCGGCAAAGCCCAATAAACGGCCATGACGGGAGGCTCTGCGCAAGATGCGACGCAAGACATAGCCACGCCCTTCATTGGAAGGGAAACCCCCATCAGCAAGAGCAAAACAGAGGCATCGGATATGATCCGCGATCACTCTGTGGCTCATTCCGCTTTCCTGAGTGTAAGGCAACTTGCTGAGCTCACTGATCTTATCGATGATGGGCATAAACAGGTCTGTTTCATAGTTTGAGCTCTTATCCTGGAGCACCTGAGTGATGCGTTCCAGTCCGGCACCCGTATCCACAAAGCGGTTTTTCAGGGGTGTCAGATCCCGGTTTTCTTCCCGGTTATATTGGATAAACACCAGATTCCAAAGCTCAATGAAGCGATCGCAATCGCCATTCACTCCACAGACATGGCCGGCTACTCCATGCTTGTTACAGTGCTCAATTCCGCGATCAATATGGATCTCGGAGCAAGGACCGCAAGGGCCGGTATCCCCCATCTCCCAAAAGTTGTCTTTATCGCCATGATACTCGATGTGAGAAGGGGGAATATCAGTGCATTCCTGCCATAACGCGTGGGCCTCGTGATCACTTTCGTGAACCGTAGCGTAGAGCAATGCCTTGGGCAAACCCCACTTCGCGGTGAGCAGTTCCCAGGCCCAGGTGATGGCTTCTTTTTTGTAATAATCGCCAAAGCTCCAATTACCCAGCATTTCGAAGAAGGTGTGATGATAACCGTCTTTGCCCACTTCTTCGAGGTCATTGTGTTTACCGCCGGCCCGGATGCACTTTTGCGAGTTTACTGCCCGGGGAACATCAGCGTCCTTCAAACCCAGAAAGATGCTTTTAAACTGGTTCATGCCGGCATTGGCAAAGAGCAGAGTGGGATCATTTTGGGGTACCACGGCGGAAGAATGTACAAAGCTATGTTCTCTGGCTTGAAAGAACTCAATAAACTGGCTACGGATTTCCTTGCTACTCAGCACTATTCACCTCAAAGGCATCGTAATTTTCGATGATCCATTTCTCTGCACTCCAGGCTGCAACAGCACCATCTGAAGTGGCGGTAACTACCTGACGCAGAACGGTGTGACGAATGTCACCAGCGGCATAGATGCCGGGAACATTTGTGTGCATATACTCATCGGTGAGTACAAAACCAGCGCTATCCAGCTCAATGCGGGATTCCAGCAGTTCGTTATTGGGCAATATGCCCACGTAGATAAATACGCCATCCACATCAATCATGGACACTTCCTTAGTTTGGCGATTCACCAGTTCCAGTTGCTGCACTTTCACTTCACCATGGATTTCCTGTACAACAGTGTTCCAGATGAATTCCATTTTGGGGTTTCTAAAAGCGCGTTCTTGAATGATTTTCTGAGCACGGAGTTCATCCCGTCGATGGATCACAATCACCTTTTTGGCAAAGCGGGTGAGGAAGATCCCTTCCTCAATGGCGCTATCCCCACCACCGATCACGGCTACGACTTTATCCCGATACAGCGCACCGTCACAGGTGGCGCAATAGGATACTCCACGTCCGGTGAGGCGTTCTTCACCGGGTACGTTCAGCCGACGAGGATGAGCCCCGGTGCAGATGATCACGCTCTTGGCGCGGTATTTGCCCTCGGAAGTTTCGATCACCTTGCACAGGCCTTCCATACCCAGAGCGATGATCTCCTCATCGATGAAAATGGTGCCAAACCGCTCGGCCTGCATGCGCATCTTGTTGGTAAGATCAAATCCCGATAAGGCTCTTCAAGCCGGATAGTTTTCCACTTCATCGGTCACGTTGATCTGACGCCCACCATGGCTTTTTCAAAAATCGCGGTCTTAAGACCACCACGAGCACTGTAAATTGCGGCGCTCAGTCCTGCTGGACCAGCACCGATAATAATCACATCATATCTCATTTGAACCTCATTATGCTTTAAGTAAGAACAAAGATCTTTGATACTCACCCTTTCGTCAAGCGAAAACAGCTTTGTGCTTGACATAAAAAAGCCCCATTTCTAATCTTGAGGAAAAACGAAAATTGAGACACTAAATGATCAAAGCTATTGTATTACTCAGCGGAGGCATGGATTCTCTGCTCACGGCTGCCATTGCGGCGAAGGAATGTGACGAATTGCTCTTTTTGCATTTTGCCTATGGTCAGCGCACCCAGGATAAAGAGCAAGACTGCTTCCGGGCTATTGCCGCGCACTATCAGGCCAAAGAAGCCAGCATCGTGGACTACCGTTGGTTAGCTGATATCGGCGGTTCTGCCTTGACTGACAGCAAGATTGAGATCGATCAACACCCCGATGGCATCCCAAATACCTATGTGCCTTTCCGTAATGCCTCGATGCTATCTGCGGCAGTGGCATGGGCTGAAGTGAAAACTGCCACAAAGGATTTACATCGGGAGCGGTGGAAGAAGACAGTTCCGGCTATCCCGATTGCCGCCAGAGCTTTTTTGAAGCGATGCAAAGCGTGATCCGGCTGGGTACCAAAGCCGCGAACATCCGCATCCACACCCCCGTGCTGCACATGAGCAAAAAGGACATTGTGCTCAAAGGCATGGAGCTGAATGTGCCCTTTGAATTATCCTGGAGTTGCTACAAAGATTCAGACGCGGCTTGCGGCGTCTGCCCCAGTTGCGTTCTGAGGCTCAAGGCCTTCGCGCAGGCCGGCCTCAGAGATCCCATCCCCTATCGGGAGCAGTCATGAAAAAGAATATTCTCATCATCCTCACCGGCGGCACCATATCCATGAAAAGTGTCGGCAACCTGGGCGTTATCCCCACTTCCGAATTGGCTGAGTTTCTGACCCAATTTCCCCAACTGGAGGGTGTGGCCAATGTGGATGTGATGGACTATCTAAACGTCCCGAGCCCCTACATGACTCCTGAAATGATGTTTAACCTGGCAAAGACCATTGACACCAAAATCCTTGCATACGATGGCGTAGTAGTAACTCACGGCACGGATACCTTGGAAGAGAGCGCTTTCCTGGCAGATCTGGTACTCACCACGCGCAAACCGGTAGTCTTCACTGCGGCGATGCGTAGTGGCGGAGACCTGGGCTTGGATGGGCCTCGTAATATCATCGGAAGCGTACGCGTTGCCAGCCATCATGAGAGCTTTGATAAAGGCGTCCTGGTGGTTATGAACGACGAAATCCACACCGCTCGTGACGTGGTCAAGTCCGATACCGGCAAGGTAGATGCCTTCACCAGTCCCGGCTTGGCGCGCTGGCATCGTGGATCCGGACACCATCGTCTATCATCGTGCCACTTTATACCGTGAGAGCGTCTGGACCGAGCGTCTGGACACCGGGATCGATTTGATCAAGGCAGTGGCGGGCATGGATGGCAAATATATCGATATCAGTGTTCAATCCGGTTGCCGGGCCATCGTGATCGAAGCTTTTGGCCGGGGCAATCTCCCCCGAGAGCTGATCCCCCACATCTGCTCTGCTATCGCCAAGTCTGTATTGGTGATCATCGCCTCCCGCACCTATACCGGAAGAGTCCTGCCCGAATACGGCTATGAAGGCGGCGGCAAACACCTGCAAGATCTTGGAGCCATCCTGGCCGGAGACTTAAAAGGGATCAAAGTCCGCCTGAAATTGATGGCACTCTTTGGCAAATACGATGATCCGGAATTGGTTCGTCGCTTCTTTTTGCAATCGCAAGAACTGGAGTAAAAAAAGATGAAGATAGCTTTTCTAGGCCCAGCCCCTCCCTTTAGAGGGGGAATCTCAAACTTTGCCACGCATTTGGCTGAAGAGCTGGCCAAAGCCGGGCATCAGATCATGTATTTCAACTTTATCAAGCAATATCCTGCCCTGCTCTTCCCCTCCGGAGATCAGCAAGATCAGAGCAGCCCCACTCTGCCTTCCCGACGCGTGCTAACCCCATATTTGCCTCACACCTGGCCCAAGACCGTGAAGGCCATTGCGGACTGGCAACCTGATCTGGTGATAGTTTCCTGGTGGCTGCCCTTCTTTGCTATGGCCTATGGCTACATCCTGCGCAAGATCAAGTGCCGCAAGATTATACTGGCCCACAACATCATCCCCCACGAGCCCTGGCCGGCCACTCACACGCTTTTAAGATATGCTTTTTCTCCCGCAGATAAAATTCTGGTCTTGAGCAATTCCTGCCTGCTCGATCTCAAACGGAATCTGCCCAGTGCCATCGTCAAAAAGGCTGTTTTGGGCTTTCATCCCATCTATGAAAGCCTGAATCTGCCTGAGTATCAACCCCAGGCCTTTCCGGGCTTGCTGTTTTTCGGACTGATCAAGGAATACAAAGGCCTGGACATCCTGTTAAAAAGCCATGCCCATCATCCGGCTGGCCATCCCGGATATCCGGCTCAGAATTGCCGGCTCCGTCTATGGCAGCGCGAAAAACTATGAAAACCTGATCAAAGAGCTGAATCTGGAAGCAAATGTGGAGTGTCATTTCCGCTATCTGGACGATGCGAAGTGGCTCAGCTTTTTGCCATCAGCGATGTCTGCATCCTGCCCTATAAGAGCGCGACCCAAAGCGGAGTGATCGCCACTTCCCCTGAGCTATGAGACTCCCCGTGATCGCCACCGATGTGGCGGCCTGGGCGAGTATGTGCAGCATGGCAAAACCGGGCTTTTGATCCCGCCGGACAATCCTCCCGCTTTGGCTGCAGCTGTGATCCGCTTTTACAATGAAAAAGATGATGGATAGCATGCGTGATGCCATCGCGGGGTATAAGAACAAAAACACCTGGGCGAATTGGCCAAACTGATTATCGAATGATGAAGCTCCTTTTGATCTCATATTACTTTCCTCCCGGTGGCGGAGCAGCCGTCCAACGCTGGTTGCGTCTCATCCGCTGCCTTACGGATCGGGGCATAGATTTGAGCGTGGTCTGCTCCCTGGGAGGGGATTATCCATATTCAGATCCTTCGCTACTGGCCAAGGTTCCCTCCGCGGTTAGAGTCATCCGGGCTCAGGCTCCCAATATGAGCGCGCTCTGGCAACGCCTCACGAGAAAGCAGGCAGAGCTGCCCTATGGCAATATTGATCCCGCTTCCATGAATCTTTTGGCCAGGGCTTTGGTCTATATCAGGATCAATTTCATCATCCCCGATCTGCGCGTGTTCTGGAATCCCGCGGCATATCGGGCAGCAATCAAAGAATTGAAGCATAGGCCATATGACGCGTGATCACCACCGGCCCGCCCCACAGCAGCCATCTGATCGGATACCGTCTCAAGCGCGAGACGGGGATCCCCTGGTTCACAGACTTTCGTGATCCCTGGCTGGATATCCACTACCTCAAGCTCAATCCTCCGTGCTTGCTCGCGCGCATGGTTCATAGCTATCTGCAAAAAAAAGATTCTTCGCGGCTCAAACGGCAATTTCATCATCTCCGAAGCCATCGCCGAGGCCTTGCCTGAGGCTCCCAGACCATCCTTTACAATGGCTATGACCCGCTGGACTTTGAGGGACTAAGTTACGAACCGGCTAGTATGCTACGCATCAAATATGTGGGGGCAGCTCACTGCCGGGCAGGATCCGGGCTTGATCCTGGAGCTCTGCTCCCGCTTACAAAGCAGATTTGAGCTTAGCTTCATCGGCACCGGGCTTAGCCCCACACAAAGCGCTCAGCTGCGTCATGCTCTGGGAGACCGGCTGCGCTGCGTCAGCTTCCTCCCCCATCGTGAAGCCTTGCAAGAGATGGTGAATAGTGAGCTCTTGCTGCTCATCATCAATGATTATGAGGGCAATGCCGGCATGCTGACCACCAAGCTCTTTGAATATCTGGCAGCACGCAGTCCCATTCTCTGCATTGGTCCCACGGATGGCGCGGCAGCCAGGGTGATCCGTGACACAGAGTCCGGCAAAGTGTTTAGCCCTTCGTGCATAAGCGCTGCCGCTTTATGGGTGAACTCCCTTGTCCCGGGAAGAAAAAACAAGGGCAACATAGATTCTTATAGCGTTGATAAACAAGCTGATACCTTGATCAAGGCCTTGCCCGGCCAAAATAGCTATTGACAAAACGCCCGCCCTATCCATTGTGGCGCAAATATTAAGCAAAGTATAGAGGTAAACATGCCACAACACAAATCTCCCTTAAAAAGAATGGGCACGGACAAGAAAAGACAAGCCCGCAACAACTACGTGAAGCGTACCATCAAAACTCTCACCAAAACCATGCAGACCGCAGGCAGCACTGAAACTCGTGAAGAGTATCTGAATAAGCTCTATTCCCAGCTGGACAAAGCCGCCAAGAAAGGCGTGATCCACAAACGTACCGCCAGCCGTCGCAAGGCCCGTCTTGCCGCTTTTGTAAACAAACAGAACTAGGTTGCAGGTGGCAGGTGGCAGGGATCAATGAAGAGTGAACAATTAACAATGAATAGTGACCTCTCTCGTTGCGAAGTGACCCATTTCGCTGCTCAGCAGCCCATCTCGAGATGAGATCGTCAAAACGCCACAGCGCCAAAAACATCAAAACGCCAAAAACGTCAAAAACGTCAAAACGTCCAAAACCTACTTATCCGGCTACTGAAAGCCATCCTCATCATTCATCTGTGGTTTTGGGGGATCATCGCCGCGCTGTGTATCTTATACAGCTTTGTGAATCCCCCTGTCACGCCACTGATGATCCAGCGTTATCTGCTGCGCGGGTATCCCATCTATAAGCGGGAATACATCCCCCCTGGCCAAGATCCCCTGACTCTACTCAGAACATGCTGATCGCCCTGGAGGATGGAAACTACTACAAGCACTTCGGCTTTGAATGGAGCATGGTGAAAGAGGCCTACACCAAGAACAAGAAATCCGGGAAAATCCGCTTTGGTGCCTCAACGCTCAGCAATCAACTGGCGCGTAGCCTCTTTTTGACTACCGATCGCAACTACTTGCGCAAGTATCTGGAAGTGCAGATCACCCTGATCATGGAAATTATCATGACCAAGAAACGCATGCTGGAACTATATTTCAACTATGTGGAATGGGGCAAAGGAATCTATGGCATCGAAACCGCTTCCCGTGCCTATTATCGCGTCAGCGCGAGCCGGCTGAGCCGCAATCAAAGCATGCGCATGCTGGTTATCCTCACCAATCCCATCAAATATACCCCACATACCTGGCAGAATTCCGCTTCAGCCCGGCAAAGGATGCAGCTACTCCAGAGATACTTCTGATGGAAGAGAAATTCCTCTATCACATCTGGGATGAGCGGCATCTGGCCCAAGAGCTTCATACAGTATCAGGCAAAAAGCTACGGATAATATATCAAGGACAATTTAATACTTCACGCGGGCCGGACTTCAAGAATGCCATCATTGAGATTGATGGTGAGCAACTGCGCGGAGACATCGAAATCCATCTCAAGACCTCAGACTGGCAGGCGCACAAGCACCAAGAGGACATCTATTACAACGCGGTAATCCTGCATGTAGTCTTGGATCACAAAGCCACTTACATGCACACGATATTGGAGGATGGCAAGCTCATAGAGGTTTTGGAGCTGCAAGCTCAACTCAGCGATGATATCAGCAAGCTGCTCAAATATCATGATAGCCCCCACCCACCCAGCGTTTATTGCGATCTGCTCTCAGCTATCGACAATGACGCTTTGACACTGATTCTCCACAATGCCGGCCTGCGCAGATTCAAAGCCAAGATAGCCCGCTTCAACGCCGCTCTTGGCATGAGCAGCTTTGATCAGCTCTTCTACGAAGGCATCTTTGAAGCTTTGGGCTACAGTAAAAACAAGCTGAATACCCTGCAATTGGCACAAAGTCTGCCTTTGACCCGGCTCCGTGAGTGGAAGCATGAAGGCATGAGCAAAGTAGAGCTTGCCGCGATCTATCTGTGTTCATCCGGCTTGCTCAGTCCAAAATCAGCTGCTTTGGACGTGGAACTGCGCAATGAACTGTGGAGAGTCTATGAAGCACAAGCATGGCATGGCAAAAAGCTCTCGATCGATTGGCAGCTCTTCCGAATCCGTCCCCAAAATCACCCGATCAAACGCCTTATCTACATCACGGATCTGATCTGGAACACGCTGGACAGCGGACTATTGAAGCACTTCATTGACCATACTCAGCTTCACACAATGGATCCCAAGCTTCATTACAAAGCCTATTGCGCTCTGTGGCAGCCTTCCGAAATCATGCGCGCCCATCCCCAATCACTCGGTAAAAGCGTGCGGGACAACATCTATCTGAACATCTATCTGCCGGTGCTAAGCCTATATAGCCAAAAGATCTCCGGTGATCCCCACTTGGTGCTAAAGCTATACAAAGAGTTCCCTGCCCTGCAGGATAACCACGTGATCCGCTTTATGGCGCGCTACATGAGCAGCGATCAATGCGCCCTAACCGGACAAAAAGCCATCTATCAACAAGGACTCCTGGATATATTCAATCGTTTCTGCTCCTGGCATTTCTGCCATGAGTGCAGAGAATACCACCGCAGCTGAAATCAAGCATCCTGTCAGAGTTCGCAATCGGAAATACCGTGCTGATGGCACTTAGATGGCATCAGCAGTTTTTTTACCTTTCTACCCTTCCATTCCCCAGATCCCGCCTTCACCCTTGGACTTCTATCCGAAGGATTGGAGTTCAAGCAGCGGGATCGCCTTCACTTTTCACTCTCCCAGATCCCGCTGTTTGAAGTCCATGCCGCTCCTAATTAGAAGGCCTGCTAAAGTTTGCGGGTAATCTGACATTTGCCGGGCATGCATGGAGTTTACAAGCGGCATGAACTCCAAAGGAGACGCGGCAGCACACGCGGCAGCAACTCCACGCGGCAGCAACTCCAAGGAGAGCAATGGATTACGAATTTCCTCCTCCCTTCAGGGTGTTAATCAAGCGGTCATCAAGCCTTAATCAAGCGTTAATCATTAACGCTTGATTAAGGTTTGATTAAGACTTGATAAACGCTCTTGAATGAGAGATAAAGAGCTAAACCCTATGATATCAAGCTGTTAGCTTGAGAGGCAACATCAACGGTGGCTATCCATACCTGAGAAACATGCCAAACTCGGTTTCGATTGATGATGATCTGGCTGCTGCTCCTGCTGTGATCAATCCGATCAGCAACTATCCCAATCCTTTCTCAAACTCCACCACCTTGCGTCTGGATCTGGCTAAGGGAGGAGAGCTGCACTTATCCGTCTATGATCTCAAAGGCAGAAAGGTGCGTGAATTGCTTCAGACCCGAAAATCAGCCGGGACCTTTGAACTGACCTGGGATGCGACAGATGATAAGGGAAAGAACTGGCCAGTGGGATTTAATTTTTCAGGATGAGGCTGGACGGAAAAAGCTACAGCAAAAAGCTGAGTATCGTGCACTGATGATATTGTAGACGCGACATCCTGTCGCGTGAGAGATTATACGACAGGCGATGCCACCACCTTTGGAGTTAATGCCGCTTGTATGTTCATACAAGCCTGTGAGTTATGGGCTTACATATATGCTCAGAGTAGCCCTCAATCTTCGGGCGGCATTGACTTCAAACAGCGGGAATGGGGGGGGGGGAGTTAAGGGTGAAGAGTGAACAGAGAAGGCGATCCTGCTGCTTGAACTCCTTCGCTACGCTACGAAGTCCAAGGGTGGAAGGGGGTAGATGCTCAGAACAATCTGAAACTCTTGCGATGCTCCTTGCAAGCTCCGTGCAGGGCCAGAGCCGCGTAATGACGGACTGTGCCATAGCCTTTGTGAGTGGCAAAGCCATAGGCGGGGTAGGCCCGATCCAGGTGCTCCATCAAGCGGTCACGGTGCACTTTTAGCCAGGATCGAAGCAGCCGCGATTGAGGCGTGGATCATATCCCCCTTTGATCACCGGAGTGGCCATTTGATACAGTTGCGCAGGAGCATCCTTGCCATCAATCAGGGCATGATCGGGGCAGGACTCCAGGCCTTGAAAAAGCTCTTCTGAAACCCAGGATTGTGGCCTCACGGATGTTCATCAGATCGATGGTGACGCAGTCGATCTCGATGATGCAGGTATCCAAAGCGGTAGCCATGATCTCCTGATAGAGGCTTTTCGCGATAGCCGGGCGCAGCAACTTGGAATCGTTCAATCCCTTGATGGGTTTGTTATAATCCAATACCACAGCGGCGATTACCACCGGTCCGGCAAGCGCGCCACGCCCCGCTTCATCGATTCCGGCTACCGTTCGCAGCATATTTTTCTGCAAAAACTCCAGATCTCTACGATATAGCGGATGCATCCAAACCTGCGATGAAAAAGAGCCGGTGATACTGTTTATCCAAGGTGGAAATGCGTTTGTGCAGTAGATTGGTCTTACCTTGCGCGCTGCGAATGGCCAGAAGTTTCAAGGGCGAATCCTCGATCATCGCTACCAATTCACTACATAGATATACCCTTTGGTGATGCTCCTCGTGCTGCAAGGCAAAGCCCGGGCCTTTGGCCTCAAAGCCGGTAAGCCTGGAGATCTGGCGTTTATGATGCGGCTCATACCAGGCTTCATGCACCATGAAAAAAATCCCCGCTTTGGCTAAAACTGCAGTTATCGGCAAAGTTCTCCATGCTATTGAGCAAAGTAGAGATATCAAAGATGAAGATACCCCCGGGCTTCAGAGCTTTGCTCACTTGGTTGAAGCATATTCTGATGTCCGCGCTCGACAGCAGATAGTTGATGCTATCGAAGAGGCAAAGATGAGATCGATAGTCTCTGCCGGGGATGGGATCGGTGAGCGAAGCCTGATACAGCGAGGGCTTCACAGCTTTTTTGCTCGCGCCCAACAGCATTTGGGGCGAGAGATCGCAGGCATCCACTTCGTAGCCTTCCACGACCAGTCTGGAGCCGATATTAGCAGTTCCGCAGGCAAGTTCCAGAGCTTTCTTACCCTGACTGCGGGCATATTCCTTTTGCCAGAACATGATATTGGTAATCCACAGATCATAATCCACATGGGCCATGTAGTTGTCATAGTGATCCGCAAAAAAAGAGTACGATGAACTGCCGGTTTTCAGAGCTTTCCGCGCCATTGCCGAGTTGATCAGGGCCCCGGGTTCCACCGGCAGTTCATGCAAGACCCTGAGGGCTCGATTGATAGCCAAAACTTCGTAACCGTACAGATCCGCAGCTAATGAGTAGTGTACCGCGTGATCACAGATAATCTGGTGGATAAAAGCTGCCGGATCCTGTGACAGAACCAGATCGCAGCTTTGCCGGCTGCTGAGCACCAAGGTCTTTTGGATATTGCTGTTGGCATAGAAACTGTGGATCACGGAGATGGCGTGATAGGGTAATCCCGATAGAGCTGCCTTGACAATGGCATCTTCCGCAAAGCAGTAGAGCTCCTGAGTTTTGGCCAGTTCCCGTAGCAGATCAATATCGCTCTCCCCCACCCAGAGCAGGCTAAAAAGCTTGATGTAAATGCAGACTGGCTTTTATTCCATCTTGTTTGAGTGCTGCTTCGAGACTTAGATATACGGAGGGAGCGGGGAGCGTGGACACGTCATCCTGACGTGTAAGAGTAGAAGCTTCATCTTGAAGCTTTGGTGCTTCTATGCTCATGCGACAAGATGTCGCATCTACGATCAAGCGGCTGGAAGCCGCTTCCACAATTGCTGCTTCCACAATGCTGATATCAGCCTTGATGGGCGAAAAGCGCAGCAGATCCCTTATGGGAGCGTCAGCTTCGGTAAGAATCAACCTCAGCTTCATCAGCGTTTATCACTGCTACCAGGTTTTGTGAGAGGAACCTCCATTTTACAGAGCTCGAGGTTTCGGGATCCCACAAGGGCACTTCCATCGAGAGCAGTGCTTCCAGGGGAATACCG
>JAJOKA010000018.1 GCA_021206555.1 Candidatus Cloacimonadota bacterium
ATTGAACCAACGCCGGAGATCGGTGAAGGTGAGCGCGACATCAAAGCTGTCCTCAGCTTCGTTCTTTTTTGGCCACGCAGGGCCCGATGAAGACCACGCCGATGTCTTCGCCCAAAGCGGCTTTGAGCATCTTCGTATGAGCCTGGAGCGGCGAAACCACAGGCGTGATATGGGGCACCAGATGTGGATAATATTGCTCGATGAGATGCACCACGCTGGGGGCAGGCAGATGAGATCAAAAGGGGGTTCGTGCCTCGCGCAGAAGCCCGGCGCAGGAAGCCGAAACCTCCTGCGCGCCCAAGGCTGTCTCTGATACACCGGCAAAACCCAGACTCTTGATGGCGGCGATCAGTCTGCCGCTGTCAAGGCCGCTAAACTCCGTCCGAAAGGTGGGAGCGAGGGGATACATACACTCTGCTTTTTTGTTTGAGGAGTAACATCGCTGCCTTCAGATCGTCCCGAATCTTCTTTGCACCAACGGGACAGACCTCCGTGCAACGTCCACAGAGGATGCAGGCTTCGGCCATGACCTGAGCGCTGCCATCGATCACCCGGATCGCCTTCACGGGGCATTCGCGCACGCATTTGTAGCAATCCTGGCACTGGGTCTTTTCGGTGTATATCGGTTTGTTCATATCTCTAAGAGCTCTTTCTTTAGTATCTCCGGCAGAGCATCGCTTTGCACTTCGTGATACTCGGTGCCGTTGATGGTGATGTTTGGCCCCGCCGCACAGTTACCCATGCAAAGTGAGCCTTCGATGTGCACGCTGTCACTGATCCCGTGACTGCGTAGGAACTCTTCGATCACTTTCAGGTTCTCACGGTTTTCCCGCGCGAAGCAAGAGCTTCCCATGCATATCAGGATGTTCTTCATTTGATTCTTCTTTCAGCTTCCTTGCTGATGAGGTCTTTGATCTGAGCGAGCTCGGCACGGTGGATCACAGCGTCACCCACCGCCACGTTTGGCCCTTTGTCACATTTTTCGCTACAGAAGGTGGCCGCGATGTCAAAGTAATTACCCCAGGCGTTTTCTTCCACCATTTGCAGGGTCTTGGCCAGGATGTCCTGCGAACCTCGGAGATAGCAGGATGTGCCCACGCAGACGCGGATTTTGCAGCGATCTGTGCCTTCCCCGCTGGAGAGGGTCAATTCGTCATCATCAATGCGTTTGCGGTGCTTATAGGCCGTGTGTAAGAGCTGGTGGGCCTTGTGGCTGTTGGGCTTTTCCAAGAGCGCTTCATAGAGCTCGCCGATGAAAGGATTGTCCTGCGCGCGGTGCATGGGCATGGTCTTATCCGCGTGATACAGGGACGAGGTGCGGGAAGTGCGCTGCTTTTGGGTGCTGATGATGGGTTGCCCCGCTCCGCCCACGCAGCCGCCGGGACAGGCCATCACTTCCACGATGTCATATTCAGCTTCACCGCTCTGGATTTTGTCGCAAAGCTCTTGCGCGTTTTTCAGTCCATGCACCACCGCCATCTTCAGGTTGCCATCGGCCAGGGTGGCTTCACGCAAGCCGGATGTCCCGCGAACTTCTTGCAGGACGATGTTTTCCGGAACGGGGATATTGAACTTGTCCGCGGCATAACGCAAGACCGCTTCGGACACGCCACCGCTATTGCCAAAGATCATGCCAGCGCCGGTGGCAAAACCCATCGGCAGATCCATGGATTCGGGTTCCAGAGCGTCAAAATCGATGCCTGCTTCCTTGATCATGCGGCCGATTTCCTGAGTGGTGAGCACGATGTCCACATCGGGAGTGCCCTCATGGGTGAACTCAGGGCGTTTGCATTCATACTTCTTGGCCGTGCAAGGCATGATGGATACTACCACAAGGTCTTTTTTTGTCCACTTTCAGGGTCTGAGGCAGACGCTCTTTGGCGATCGCTCCAAACATCTGTTGCGGAGAGCGGCAACTGGAAAGATTGCCTAAAAGCTTGGGGTAGCTCTGCTCCGCGTATTTGACCAGGCGGGGCAGCAGGATGTGAAGATGGGCAGCTTTTCGCCACGGCTTTTGCGAGCGATAAACTCATTGGCTTCTTCCACCACGGTGAGGTCTGCGGCAAAGGCGGTGTCATAGACTTGATCAAAGCCGATCATGCGCAGGGCGCGACCATTTTGCCGGTGGTGAGATCATTGGCGGGGAGATTGAACATCTCGCCCAGGGCAACGCGAACAGCGGGGGCGATCTGAGCCACAACGGTCTTTTGCGGATTGTGGATGGCTTCCCCAGGCTTGAGGGATGTGGCTCTTGACCACGATGGCACCCGTGGGACAGACAGCCGCGCATTGACCGCAATTGACGCAATCCACCTGCGCCAGGCTCTTGCCATAAGCAGCAGAGACGTTCACGTTCTGGCCACGAGCGGCAAAATCAATCGCGCCAATGCCTTGCACTTCGTCACAAAAGCGCACGCAATCACCGCAGAGCACGCATTTATTGGGGTCGCGCACCAGGCATTCACTGCCCAGATCCTTCGGCTTCATCTCCCGCGTTCTGCGAAAACGCACTTTGTCGATGCTAAGGCGGTTTGAGATATCACGCAGCTTGCAATCTGTGGCACGGCTGCATTTGGTGCATTCCTGATCGTGATTGGCCAGGAGCATTTCCACGATGGTCTTGCGCAGTTTGAGGATCTGGCTGGTGTGGGTCTTGATCCGCATTCCTTCAAAAGGTTCTGTGGAACATGAAGTTACCAAACCTCTGCCATCCACTTCCACCATGCAGAGACGGCAAGCGCCATAGACGCTGAGCTCGCTGTGATAGCAAAAGGTGGGAATCTCGATATGAGCTTTGCGGGCCAGGGCGAGGATATTGGTCTCGCCTTCCCACAGGATCGGACGGTCGTTTATATAGATGTATTTTTTCCATTTTTTTGTGTTCCCCTAGCTGATAGCTTTGAATTTGCAGGTAGTGATGCAAGCGCCGCACTTGATGCAGAGCATGGGATCGATCACATGGGCTTGTTTGACTTCACCACTGATGGCACCCACCGGGCAGACGCGTTTGCAGAGTGTGCAACCACGGCAGAGAGCGGGATCAATCGCGATCGGGCTCAAGGCCTTACAGGTCTTGGTGGGGCAATACTTGGCCTTCACGTGAGCTTCATACTCTTCACGGAAATAACGCAGAGTGGAGAGCACAGGGCTGGGCGCGGATTTACCCAGGCCACAGAGCGAGGTGAGCTTCACCGCTTCGCCAGCTTCGGCTAAAAGCTCCAAGGTCTCTTCGGTGCCTTCGCCATTGGTGATATCTTCCAGCATTTCCAGCATCTGACGCGTCCCTTCACGGCAGGGTACGCACTTTCCACAGGATTCGTGCTGGGTGAAAGTCATGAAGTATCGGGCAGTCTCCACCATGCAGGTGCTGTCGTTCATCACCACCATACCACCGGAGCCAACCATGGCACCGATCGAGCCCAGAGAATCAAAATCCAGCGGGAGATCAAGGTGTTCACGGGTAAGGCAGCCACCGCTGGGGCCTCCGATCTGCACGGCCTTGAAGGCATCGTTATTGATCTTGCCGTCTTTGTCCAATACCCCGCCACCGATCTCAAAGACGATTTCACGGATGGTGGTGCCAAAGGGCACTTCGATCAGACCGGTATTGGCCACGTGGCCGGTCAAGGCAAAAGTCTTGGTACCGGGGGATTTGGCTGTTCCCACTTTACGGTAGTTTTCCGCGCCTTGTTGCAAAACGATGGGCACCAAAGCCAGGGTTTCCACGTTGTTGATCACTGTGGGCTTGCCAAAGAGTCCTTTTTGAGCAGGGAAGGGCGGCTTGGGGTTGGGCATGCCGCGTTTGCCTTCGATCGAGGCCAATAATGCAGTCTCTTCACCGCAAACAAAGGCACCCGCACCTTCCATCACGTTGATGCGGAAGCTGAAGTCGGTGCCAAAGATATGGTCGCCCAGGATGCCGTATGCTTCAGCGGTCTGGATCGCTTCACGAATGCGAGAACAAGCCAGCGGATATTCCATGCGCACATACACATAGCCCTCATCAGCGCCAATGGCACGGGCAGCGATCAACATGCCTTCGATCACGCTGTGGGGATTGCCTTCCAGGATGCTGCGATCCATGAATGCGCCGGGGTCACCCTCGTCTCCATTGCAGACTACATATTTCTTGGCGTTATCTTCTACGCGGGCAAAGTTCCATTTCAAACCGGTGGAAAATCCGCCACCCCCACGACCCCGTAAACCGCTTTCCTGATATATCTTGCACAGCTCTTCCGCGCTGTATCTGCTATATGCGTCACGAGCGGCAAAGTATCCGCCATGCGCGATGTATTCACTGATGTTTTCGGGATCCACGTTTCCGCAATCCTTGAGGCCGGTGCGCTGCTGTTTGGTGTAAAAAGGGGGATCTCCCCCCACGCCCTTGTATGCAGTTCCGGTGACGGGATCATGATAGAGCAAGCGTTCGATGACTTCATCTTTCACGATGCTTTTGGCCACGATCTCTTCGGCATCTTCGGGTTTCACATGGCCATACATGATGCCATTGGGCTCGATGGTCACGAGCGGGCCTACCTGGCAAAAGCCCTGACAGCCGCTACCCACCATATATACATCGTGATGCTTGTGTTCTTTGGGATCGTCGCTTTTCAGCGAAACGGTCACTTCCAGACCGCTGAGGGCGATGGCGTTTTTCAGCGCGTCAAAGACTTTCATGGAACCGTTGGCGATGCAGCCGGTTCCGGCGCAGACCACGATTCTCTTCTCGCACAGGGCACGAGCAGCGTTGTAGTTTTCGCGAATTTGTTCCAGCTTAGGCATTTCCTTTCTCCTCTGCGTCAATTTTGTCGATGATGGCAAGAGCTTGCTCCGGCTTCACCTGGCCATAGACTTCGTCATCCACCACCAGAACGGGAGCCAGACCGCACGCGCCCAGGCAGGATACCGTCTCAAAGGTGTACATCATGTCATCGGTGGTGATCTTCTTGGATGTAAGATGCAAGCGCTCACGAATGGCATCGATTACGGCTGATGAACCGCGCACGTGGCAAGCGGTGCCATCACACATTTTGAGGATGTGTTTACCCTTGGTTCCAGCGAAAAGTGGCTGTAAAAGGTTGCTACGCCATAGAGCCTGGCCGGTGATACACCCAGCGAGGTGGCGATAAAAGTGAGCACTTCCTGAGGAAGATAGCGATATTCTTCCTGAACTGCTTGCAAAATGGGGATTATCTTGGTCTCGCTGCGGTCAAAAGCGATCCAAAATCTCCATTACCTTGTTGAAGCTGTGGGCTGCTGAGTAATCTGAACTCATTGTTACTCCTGTATATGTTATTTTTATGTATTTCAGGAATCAGTGGTTTTGATGCACTTTCTTTAGGTCGGATTGTGGGGATGATAACTTAGCTGTTCTGGTAGTGCAAACGCTCGGCTACGCGCCTCGATAATACAGCCAGAGATGAACTCATGTCGATGTTTCCACGATGATGTGGCTCCGGAAGAATTCAAGCGCACGGGGAGTGAAATTCCAGATCGCGATGATGCCATTGGCCACCATATTGTCGGCAATCTTCTGCGCTGCTTCAGCAGGCACAGTAAGGATTCCGATGTGCACATGCAAGCGGGAAAGCAGGTTTTCAAACTTATCCATGGAGTGGATCAAGATGCCCTGATAATAAGTCCCAGCCAGATCAGGATTGCTATCGAAGGCCGCGATGATGCGCAGCCCCTTTTTGCTGAGCTCAGAATAACCCATCAGAGCTTTGCCCAAATGCCCCACGCCTACCAAAAAGCAGGAAGAAATGTCGTTCCAATTCAGGCATTCTTCGATCGCCTGGATCAGGGTATCGATCTTGTGCCCAATCTTGGGAACGCCCACCACACCGGTGAAAGCAAGGTCTTTGCGCACCTGGGTCACGTGCACATCGGTGAAGACGGCAATCTTGGTGGCAGAAACCATCTTGAGACCGGCCTTCTTGAAGCGGTACAAGGCTTCCAGATATTGGGGCAAACGCTTGAGCGTGAGTAACGGTATAGCTTGCATTGGATCTCCTTGTTTGGGCAATCTGAGTATCTGGTATCGATATTTTCGTATCGGGTAATTCTGTCAAGAGAAATCTACTCTGATTTTATCGATATATGGCTATGTGGCTGTTTTGGCGATACTTAGAGTAGCGGTATCAATGCCGACACGCACTCAAACTCCTCCTGTTTGCGTGATTAGGCAGCCACCACTCAATCACACCTAACACCTCATCCCTCATCCCTCAGACCTCAGACCTCAGACCTCAGACCTCACAATCCGGTTGACAGATTTCGCGTCCTGATTTTACTGGCAAGCATACAGGGGTGCTGAAGCATTGACTTCGGCTGAGATCATACCCTTTGAACCTGATCCGGATAATACCGGCGCAAGGAAGTAACCAAACTCCACTTGCTGCCCTCACAGAGGGATTGTGCTCTTAAGAAAACCCCTGAAATAACCGAGAAAAAGGGGAAGACCATGGAGCTACAAATCTCCAAAGCCATCACCGAAGCCTGGTTTGCCAAGCTTCACAATCACTTAGACAGCGAAGTCATCATCGTCGGAGCCGGTCCATCCGGTTTGCTTTGCGCGGCAGAGCTCTCAGCCCGAAAGATCAAAACCACACTCATCGAAAGCAAACTCGCTCCCGGAGGCGGGATGTGGGGCGGAGCCATGCTCTTCAATACCATCGTCATTCAAGCGCAGGCCATCCACATCCTGGATAAATACAGTATCCGTTATCAGGAATCTGGAGATGGACTATACACCGTTGATGCCGCTGAAGCCACTGCAGCGCTCATCTATCACGCTGCCCACAATGGCGCTGCCATCTTCACCGGCATTGCCATGGAAGATGTATTGGTGAAAGACGACTCCGTCTGTGGCGTGGTGGCCAATTGGACACCCGTGAAGCGTCTGGATATGCATGTGGATCCGCTCTCCTTCACTTCCCGCTATGTGCTGGACGCTACCGGTCATCCCTGCGAAGTGATCAATGTGCTCACCGCTAAAAACGGCGTAAAGCTCAATCTACCTTCAGGCAAGATGATAGCGAACGCTCGATGAATGCCGAAGCGGGTGAAATAGCCTGCGTGGATTACACTTCCCAGGTCTATCCCGGTCTCTATGTATCTGGCATGGCAGCCTGTGGCGTGAGCGGCAGCAACCGCATGGGCCCGATCTTTGGCGGTATGTTGCTCTCCGGAGTCAAGGCAGCCAATCTCATCGCGCAAGCTCTGGGCAAAGCGCAATGAAGGATTTTGGCCTATACATCGTAATGACCGCTCCCACTTTGGGTTATCACGCTTTCACCGAAACTTGCGTGCAGGAAGAAGTGCCCATGCTTCAGCTGCGCGAAAAAAAACCTCTGTGATCCCAAGCTTTTGGAGCTTGCTCGCGACCTGGCGCAAATCACAAAAGGCAGCAAGACTCGTTTCATCATCAACGACCGGCCTGATATCGCTGCGCTTTGCGATGCTGACGGTCTGCACTTGGGTCCGGAAGACATCGCCTGGCAGGATGCGCGCCACCTTCTTCCCAAAGGCAAGATATTGGGAGTTTCCACCCACAGCATGACTGAAGCACAATCGATGATCCGGCAATGCAAAGCAGAAGCTGAGGGCTACAGACCTGATTACATGAGCTTTGGCCCCATCTACCCCACCGTGGCCAAGGCTATCCCCGATCCGCCTTTGGGCACTGCACTCCTAAAGCAACTGATGCCATCCGCCATCATCCCCATAGTCGCCATTGGCGGCATCTTCAGGCATAATCTCTCCGAAATCCTCAGCAATGGTGCCCGCAACATCTGCATGATCCGCTACTTTGGAGCAGCCGTCAGCAGCAGCGAGTTAAGCCACAAAATCCATAACATCAAATCAGCCTTACAGGAGGCAATATCATGACTCAATTAGCACACGCCAAAGAAGCCCTGCTTACTCCCCAAATGGAAGCCGTCGCCAAAGATGAACATCTTGACGCGCAAGAGCTTATCCGCCTTGTCGCAAAGGGCGAAGTAGTGATCCCTCACAACAAAAATCGCTCAGCTAAAGCCATCGGTATCGGCACGAGGATGAGCACCAAGATCAACGCCAATATCGGCACTTCTGACATCGAGTGTGATCTTGCGAAAGAACTTGAGAAATTGGCTTTATGCACGAAATTCGGAGCGCACGCAGTGATGGATCTCTCCACGGCCGGAGACCTGAAAGAAATCCGACGGATTATGCTGGATGATAGCGCTCTGATCCTGGGCACGGTGCCCATCTACGCCGTTGCGGCTGAGCTGGACAGACAGGGCAAGGACATCCGCAGTTTCGAGCCTGAGATGCTCTTCACCGAGATCGAAGCCCAAGCTGAACAGGGAGTGGACTTTATGACCGTGCACGCCGGAATCACACAGTGGAGCGTTCAGGCTCACGACATGAAAGATCGCCTTTTGGGCATCGTGAGTCGTGGCGGTTCGCTGCTCAAACGCTGGATGCTCTTCACAGGGCAAGAAAATCCACTCTATCAGGACTATGACAGATTGTTAGACACCTGCTACAAACATGACGTAACGCTCAGCTTGGGTGATGGTTTCCGTCCCGGTGCCATACGTGATGCCACTGATGCTACGCAGGTTTCGGAACTCATCGTTCTGGGCGAATTGGTCAAACGCGCTCGCGCTCGCGGAGTGCAGGTGATGGTGGAAGGCCCGGGCCACGTGCCATATCAGAACATCGTGGCCAATGTGCAGCTGGAAAAGCGGCTGTGCGACAATGCTCCTTTTTACGTCTTAGGGCCTTTGCCCACGGATTTTGCCAGTGGTTATGATCACATCAGTGGCGCTATCGGTGGCGCGCTCGCAGCCTCTGCCGGAGCAGATTTCCTCTGTTATCTCACTCCCGCGGAGCACCTTTGTTTACCGGATCTGAACGATGTGAAACAAGGCATCATGCTTCGCGCATAGCCGCCCATATCGCTGACATCGCCAAGGGCTATCCTCAGGCGCAAGGGATCGACGATGCCATCGCAAGCGCGCGCAGAACATGGATTGGCAAACGATCTTCCGCCTGAGCGTGGATCCTGAACTGGCGCAAAAGCGCAAATCTGAGACATCCAGCATGATGAATGACCGCTGTAGCATGTGCGGCAATCTCTGTGCCATCAAGACCGATAAGGAAAATGAACTTGGCTGAACCCTTTCTGGCCGTCATCGGTAGCATGGACAGCAGCGGTGGCGCGGGTATCAATCAGGATATCCGCGTCGCCGCTTTGATGGGATTTCAGCTTCAGACCTGCGTCGCGGCGCTCAGTTTGCAGGATAGTGATGGCCTCAAAGCCATCTACCCTGTTGATCTCATGGTGTTTCAAGCGGGCTTGGAAGAACTCTTGGAAAATCCATCCCTGAAGTATCTGAAGATAGGCGCGTTGGGAAACTCTGTGCAAATGCAATTGCTTTTAGATGGGCTCTCCCACGAGCAACAATTCCCTGTGATCCTGGATCCGGTGATCAAAGCCAGCAGGGGACTCAAATTCGTGGATGATGAGGGATTGCCCTTGCTCCGTGCCCTGGCTGCTCGTGCGGATTTTGTCTGCCCCAACTTACCGGAATTGGAACTGCTGACCCAAAGCCGGATCGGCACGATTGATGAGGCTATTCAAGCAGCTCAGGCCTATTGCGAAGCTAACGGAACCACAATCCTGGTCAAAGGCGGTCATGCCAAGGGAACTACCCTACAGGAAGCCCTGGTGAGTCCCCATAGCGTGAGCCGATTCAGTTCTATAAAGCAAAACTGGAGCTATACTCATGGCACAGGCTGCGCTCTGGCCACAGCGTTTATGTGTTATCTGGCGCAGGGGGAAAGCCCTGAAACTGCCTTCCAATCTGCCTCGGCCTGGGTGAGAAACTATTATCAGGGACTAAACTCACACCTAATCCCTGCCTACCCAGATACGCTCATGATACGGTCATGATACGGTCATGAAAATCACCGGATCATCACCGTATCATGACCGTATCTAAGTAGGGATGGAGTTGAAGGTGAAAGGCGCATCCCTCGGGGTTTACATGAAAGCCATAGGATTCGACACGTCCCCGTGTCGAAACGGAACGGAGTTCCGCAAAAAAGTAAGCGACTCCGTCGCTTGTGCAGACGAGACGTCTGCAATCCTATCCCTCCGCTTTCATGGTCGGTAGCGAAAGCTGGCTTTCAGTTAAGTTCATGCCGCTAATGCCGGCCTGTATGCCATCAAAACTTGGAGGATACGATAAACTCAAGCAAGCTCGGGAACTTCGGGCAGCATGGACTTCGAGCAGCGAGATTAGGGATTGTAGATGCTTCATCCTGAAGCATACAAGCGTCAAGATGACGCTTCTACTATCAAACGTCAAGATGACGTTTCCACGTTAGCGTTCTCGCTGCTCGAAGTCGAAAGCGCATGAAATCCCCCGCTTCGATGCGGGACTCAAGAGATGAGCGTAGTTGGCTTGGCTTCAATGTATTGGGATAGCGCTTTCAACTCCGAGGGAGGCGATTGCTCCGCTATGAAGAAAAAGGGCTGCACGAAGCAGCCCTTTGAGACAAGTCACTCATGACGGTTAATGCATAACGCATAACGCGTAACGCTTAACCGTTTATTCCATCAGCAACATCTTGCGGGTAGAGGTGTAGCTGCCGGCTTTGAAGCGATAGAAATACACTCCGCTGGAGAGCATATTGCCCTGATCATCACGCGCGTTGAAGACAACGCTGTGACGGCCATTGGCTTTGGGCTCTGAGAGCAGAGTTCTCACTTTTTGACCTTTGACATTATAGACTTCGATTGTCACAGTGCAAGGCTCCAGAATATCGAAGCGGATGGTGGTTTCAGGATTGAAGGGATTGGGCATATTGCCTTTGAGAGCAGTAGCGGTAACCGGGCTCAGCTCGTCTTCATTGGATACGGAAGTGAGGACGATATTGAGCGTGGTATTCTGATTTGGAGCTACCACGATCCCCTCATAAGTTCTGGGATTGAAACCCGGCGCGGTAGCGGTGACATCGTACACACCTACCGGCAGCACCAGAGAATATGCACCGGCAGAGTTGGTTGTGGCGCTATGAGTACCGGCCGTAACCGTTGCTCCGGCAATGCCCTGGTTGTTGCTTCTGCGCACGAAGCCCACGATAGTGCCAAATTGGTTTTCCTTCACCAAGGGATTGGAGAAGGCGGCACCGCTGGCTACGCCCGCTGTGTAGATGGCTTTGATGCCCCAGCGATAGGTTCCGTTGGGCAGGCCATCCCAGTCCTCATCAACGAAGCTAGTATTTGGGATTTGTTCATCGGTCAGAAGTACCCAAGTGCTTTCGTTGTTTTCCTGACCTGAGATGAGGCGATATACTTCGTAACCGGTGAGCACTCTGTTATCTGCTCTGGTTCTGATGCCGGTACTAAGAGCAGGCTGGTCAGATCTGGGGACATATCCATCGCGGGCAATGGTAGAAGCTTCATCCTGACGCTTTAAACGGCTGGAAGCCATTTCCACATTAGCCATTTCCACATTTGTCCTGCGCATGATGGGACTGGGAGCATCGAAGCTAACAGCAGTCACGGCATTACCGATGTAGATGTTATCGATGAACCAGGTGTACCAGAGGCCATCATTGAAGGCGATCCACTGCGTTGAAGGCCAGGATGAGACCCAAGCCACCGTATGCACTGAGATCCACTGTAAATGGCGAGCTATAGTAATTCCAGCCACCGGTCTGCGCGCTGGCATCCCAGAGCACAGTCCAGGTGTTACCGGCATCGGTGGAGGCTTTCACATAGTAGTGGTCGTTATTGGTAGAGCCAAGGAACACGTAGCTATCAAAGGTCATATAAGCGTCCGGCGGGCAATTGAAGGACGGAGTCATCAGCATTCATCCTGATGCTCATAGCTCCACCACATTCCGGCTTGATATGCGCCATGCGAAGGCACCACGTTGTTGGGAGTATTCGGAATGGTACCCAAGCGGGAGAAGGTGGGATACACGCCATTGGTATTGGCAGGACCGTTATTGGTGATGATCTGTCCCCAATCCGCAGGCGGGAAGGCTTCGTCTTCAAAGCTTTCCGTGATCTCGATCGCCGTGGGATCCGGCACTTGCCAGTTTACGTTTACGCCGGTGTATGTATCATTGAGTTCGGCGACTACACTATGCGGGGCATAGGCGATCTCACTGAGCGTGATCGAACCCATACTGTAGTTCGTACTAGCGACGTTGATGGTTCCGGATTGAGAAGTGTATCCCGGAGCCATGATGTTGTATTCATAGCTTTGATTTGCATAGACATTGGGGATACTGAAGACACCGCCGGCATTGGTATTCGCGGTATAATCCGCATAGCCTTGCAGATAGATGGCTGCTCCTGCCAGGGGTGATCCGGTGTCAGAAGCCAGGATGGTTCCTGAAACTGTGACCTGAGGCATGGCTTGCAGGGTGATGAAGGAGTATGTGGTTTCATCTTCCACGATTGTCACCTGTTGGGTAGTGGTAATGTATCCATATCTGCTAAAGCTAGCGGTATAGGTGCCGGGCAAGATGTACTCGATCAGGAACTGTCCGTTGTCCGCGGTAGTCCCCTGATAACCGGTGTCCTGCAAACTGACTAACACGCCTTGCAGGGGTTGCGAGGAAGTATTTGTTACCTGTCCTGCCAAATGACCCACGCCACCTGGGATACCCAGGAATGTGGTCTTGGGGAATTGGCCTGAGAGCTGTGTGGTGGTGGGAGCAGGCGGCACTGCAGGATCGTAGGTGATGGTATCGCTGAAGGCTTTGCGAGCGCGGTTTGTGCCAATGGTTTGCGCTTCAAAGCGGTCGTTTGTGTTGTAATAGACGGTATCCATCGGACGCAACACAGTAACCACCAGGTTCTCTCCATTCAGGTACATAAAGGGTTCATTGAAGGGTATGGTGATCACGTTTTCACCCGAAGGATAATCGATTGTGCCATCGAAGACCAGAGTGAAGCTATCATCCATGGGAATCCAATCTGCACTCAGATCATCCAAAGTGGTGGTGCCGATATAGACCTTGGTAGGCATATTAGGCAGATTGGTCACGAAGTTGTTGTAGAACTGAATCCCTTGCAGGAAACCCATGAAGTTGCCGAGTTCCGCGGGGTAATACAGCGATTGGAAAAGGCTGGCTTTATAGAACATATCCAGAGGAACCCTGGCCAGCTGATCGCCTTCACCCACTGTGTAACCGAACTGACCGGCCGGCATCACCAACACGTTCATGGGATTGGTGCTGTCGTTGGCAGGAGTCAGGTCTCCGGGAAGCACCACTTTGCCAAAAATCTGAATGGTGCCCGCAGTGGTTGGCGTCCAGACTACGGATACATCCAGCTCCTGGTTGACTGCGATGGCGGGGCCTGCTACTGAAGCCAGTTCGTTGGTTCCGCTGAAGATCTTCACTGTGTAAGATCCGGCAGATTGAGCTGAAGTACCGGTATTTTTGATCCGCACAACATAGGTCGAAGGAGCCGAAACGGTGGGCGTTGTATTCCCGCTGATGGTAAGCGCGGAAAGGTCATTTGGCCATTTGCGCAGCATGTTTGAGAATGCTGGGTTGGAGAGCACGCCACCGGTATAGACAGTCTTAACTGCCCATTTATGCTCGCCATTGGCCAAAGCCTGCCAGCCGGAAGCGGCATAGGCAGTATCGGTGATAGCAGCGGTGGTGAGCTGCGTCCAGAGGTTTTCCTGCTGTTCCTGACCCTGCATCAGCTTGTACACATGATAGCCCACAGGTATGCGGAGTCGAGGGAGCAGGAGTGTTCAAAGCCAGTCTCTGGGTTGTGGAACGGACACGGGGTCAGGCTCTCGCCATTGCGACTAGTTTCGCTGAGTCCTAGTAGAGCAAAGG
>JAJOKA010000080.1 GCA_021206555.1 Candidatus Cloacimonadota bacterium
ACCTCATATTCTCCTCATGTTTAGAGAGTATTATGAGGTAAGGAAGGAGCAAGCGTGAGGCGAAGGCAATAGCAAAGAGGCGGATCGAAATCCGCCTCAGCATGATATCTTTATTGATTACAGGTCTTTACTTGGCCGGCAGAGTGTCTGAACTTCTGGTGCCAAATTGATTGTTCTCTTTCAGCTTCCAGGTGGCGCCGTCGAAGGTGAGGGTGGTCACGTTCCACATTGCTCCGGTATCGGCCAGGAAGCCATAGTAGTTTGTCACCACTTCATCCGGGCTGCCTTCATCGACGCGGATTACCACGGTGGCATTGGTGCCGATGGCGTTTTCCCAGTCATGATCACTATAGTAATGCACTTGCACGAAGTAATCGCCGGGGATGATGTTGGTGGTAGTGATATTTTCCGGGCCATAGCCATTGGTATCGTCAAAATCCAGGCTTAAGCCACTGGCAGTATTGCGGTTTGCGTAGTAGCATTTCTCGCCGTTGGGATCTGTAACCCAGAGGTCAACGTCGGTTCCACCGGTATCCCAGGTCAGGGTCACGCGCAAGGCAGTGGGTGGCACTTGTGAAGTGAAAGTAAGCACGTGTGTGGCAATGAGGCTGCCGGAAGTGGCATACACCTCCACAGTGTGGTTCACCGGCGTGGATGATCCACCGATAACTACTTGCTGTGAGAAGCTGCCATTATTCAATTCCACTGAATAGGCCTGATCAGCTTCGCCGTCAATGATCAGATTCGCGCGCGTCAATTGGGGATTGGCGACTCTGCCGCTGATGGTGAGAATGCGGTCAGTCACCGGTGAGGTGATGGGGTTGATCTCCGCGTAAAACTCCACCGGGATGGCGATGGGAACGGTCAGCAGCACGGGATTGCCGGTTTGATCTGCCACCAGATAGCGCAGTTCCATCGTGGCATTAGCCTCAGAAAAGGCGGGGGGAACCTGGACGTTCACCATAAATTGGGCAGTTTCACCTGCCGGGATTTCGGCATAGCCACTATTGAAGCCAAGCAAGACGCCACCAAAGCCTTCCATGTTTGCGGTTCCTGTGAGGTCTGTCTGGCCATCATTCGTTACGTAAATCCTGTAGGTGGCGAGCTCACCCGGATTCAGGATGCCGTCATTGATCTGCTCCGCAGTCATTTCCACCTGTTGCAGGGAGATCTTGGCATCGATCACCTGGATGCTGGTGGACGCGTGTTTCATGTTGCCAAAGGTATCGGTGACTTCGCAGGCGATATCATAGGTGCCTTCAGCGCCAGGCTTAAAGCTGAGCACATGGGTGTTGCCATTCATGTTTGAATATTCGCCACCGGTAATGCTCCAATTGAAACTGAGGTTTTGCCCAGAGTGCTCATACAAACGAGGTTTACCCGGGCAGTGCTGCCCAAAGTAACCGTTTCCGGATTGGGCGTGATGCTCTCGATGATGATGGCATTTTCGGCCAGTTTCAACAGCTGATTGACCTGATTTGTCAGGTTCTCTTTTACCACGCTTACGGCGCCTTCCACATTGCGGATAAACTCATCAGCCATGGCGATGACGTTGTAGTTGCCGGTAGGTAACTCCTGTGTGAGTTCAGCCGGAGCGTCGATGATAACGGTAACTCTGGGGTCATTATCAGGGGTATCCACGCGATCAATAATCAAAGTCTTGGGGCCTTGGATGGGGGGATTTCCAGAAGCGGAGCTATTGACCTTGATCTTCATGCTTCCCTTGTCGGAAGGATCCTGATCAGGAGTCATGTGCTGATTCAGAACTTCGTTTGTCCATTCGCCGATTCCTCCGCCATAGGCATCGCCAACCAGCTTCACACCGGTTTCACCCAGCTTTTTTGCAGTTGCGGCAGTGCGGATTCTTTCGTCCGCGTCCCATAGGGATACGTAGCTACGCAGTTCCAGCTTCAATGGGTCTTCATCCGAAAGATTGATGTAGTAATTTGCCTTTTCTTCCAGGGTATTTCCCGGTAAATCCGGGATGGGAACATTGCCTTCTTGCGTGTCATTTTGCAGGATGGAATAGCGGATGGCGGCGTCGCGATTGGCATTGTGCCTCTGTAGATCTGCGGCAAAGGATGAAACAATGGGAATGCCGGATTCCGGATCATTCAGCACCTGGCGCAGGCTTTGTTTGCCACTGAGCACGCGGTATCCGCTGCGCACCATGCGCCCACTGGAGATCACGGCATCGGCAGATTTATTGTATATGCCTCTGGCAATATCGCCTAGAAGTCCTTTGTCATCTCCATAGGGCACGATGTTGTCTTCAAGATTACGCATGGTGATGAAATAATTCGCTGCGGCATCACTTTGCTGAATGTAGGTTTCTACCAAAGCGTCCAACTCAGCGTATGGGTTGGGATCTTTGCTGTTGCCAAGATTCATGATGGCTTGTTCGATGGAGTTCATCGTGGCATCACGGTTTACGAGGCTGTTTGCCAGATTTGTCTGACCATCCCAATAGTTTGCCAGGGCGGCTGCGGTATCGGGTTTGTGTGTAGTTTTCTCCTTTTCGCAGGCAGCGAGAAACAGTAAAACCACCAGTACTAACAGGCTCTTAGATAGCAATTTCATCTTTCACCTCCTCAATAGTGTAAGACTGATGATTGCATTAGGCAGACATAGCGCTTCCTGTCAAGTTTTTTCACTTGCGGCAGTATTCCACCCCAAAATCCAAACCTAAGATGTTGGCAAAACTGTTGACATAATTGAGGCTCCAGAAATAATGGAAAGCTCTGGATAAAGCAATAAATTACAATATATTAGATCCCTAGGGAGGAACGTATGAAAACTGGCGGATGCCGCTATGGAACCCATCGCGTAGTAGAACCTATTGGCGTATTGCCACAACCGGCCCGAGTATTGAACAACGATATGAACGAGATTTGGGACAATGAGCTCTTGATCGACGTAATCCGGCTCAATGTGGACAGCGCTTCATTTCATCAAATCAAGAACAAACTGATTGCTCAGGGGCATAGTGATCTTGAAAAAGCTTTTGCCGAACATGCCATCGATCTCACCAGCCGTACCGGAAAGCATAAAAACGAAGATACCGGCAGTGGCGGAATGTTGATCGGCAAAGTGGCTGCCATCGGTCCGAACTTTGAGATGAAGGACAAGATTCAGGTGGGGGACAAGATCGCCAGCCTGGTCTCGCTTTCGCTTACACCCCTCAAGATCAGCAAGATCAAGCAAGTCCTCCTCGATAAAGACCAGGTGGAGATCGAAGGTCAGGCCATCCTCTTTTCCAGTGGGATATATGCCAAATTGCCAGATGATATGGACGAAAATCTGGCACTCTCCGTGCTCGACGTAGCCGGTGCTCCTGCTCAGGCTGAACGCCTTGTAAAACCGGGAGATACGGTGGTGATCATCGGTGCCAACGGCAAGAGCGGAATCCTCTGCAATGCCGTGGCCAAAGAGCGTGCTGGAGTATCCGGAAAGGTGATCGGAGTAGTTCGCAATGAAAACTATATTGCCACTTGCAAAGAAACCGGCTGTCACGAAGTGATTATCGCCAGTGCTACCGATGCCATCACCATTCAGCGCGAAGTAGCCGTCTCACCGATGGCAAAATGGCTGATGTGGTGATCAACGTCGTCAACATCGAAGATACCGAGCTTCCCACCATCATGGCTGCCAAAGACGCGGTCTGGTCTATTTCTTCTCCATGGCCACTTCCTTTACCAAAGCAGCTTTGGGCGCGGAAGGCATTGGCGCGGACGTCGATATGATCCTGGGCAATGGATATGCCCATAACCATGCTGCCATCTCCATCGATCTTTTGCGTAGAAACCCCGTGCTGATGAAGCTTTTCCTGGAACGTTATACAGACTAAAGGGAGATAGCATGAGCATCATCGATATCCGGTCAATCGCCACTGACGAACAGTGGAACGATTGGCACTGGCAGCTCAAAAACCGCATCACTGATGCCACTGAGCTGAAGAAATACATTGAGCTTTTGCCGGAAGAAGAAGCCGTCTTTGCCAAGCAGGGCTTTTCTTTCCGCATGGCGATCACGCCTTACTATCTCTCACTGATAGACCAATCAAATCCCATGGATCCTGTGCGCTTGCAATCCATTCCGCGCATCCAGGAAAGTCAGATGGGAGCATCCGATATGTCCGATCCCTTGCATGAAGATGGGGACGCTCCCATTCCGGGTATGACCCATCGTTATCCGGATCGCGTGCTGCTCTTGCTCACCGATCAATGCGCGATGTATTGCCGTCATTGCACCCGTCGCCGCAAAGCCGGTGAACACGATGCTCCGATGCCTCGCGAAAACGTCGATAAAGCCATTGAATATATCCGCGAACATACCGAGATTCGCGATGTGGTGCTCTCCGGTGGCGATCCGCTCACTTTGGGTGATGAACGCCTGGACGAGATTCTGGCCAAGCTGAGTCAGATCGAGCATCTGGATATCGTGCGTTTGGGTACCCGCACTCCCGTGGTCTTGCCTATGCGCTTCACTCCCGGCCTTCTGGCTGTACTGAAAAAGTATCCCTTTGTGTGGTTGAATACCCATTACAACCATCCTCAGGAGCTCAGCGAGACTGCTGCCAAAGCTTTGGCTTCCATAGCTGAGACAGGTCTGCCCATGGCAATCAATCCGTGTTGCTGAAGGGTGTTGAACGACCATGTGGACGTGATGAAAGCTCTGGTGCACAAGCTTGTGCGTAACCGCGTGCGGCCATATTACATCTATCAATGCGATCTCTCCGAAGGGATTGGGCATTTCCGCACACCCATCTCCAGGGGTATTGAGATCATCGATCCCTGCGCGGACACACCAGCGGTCTCTGCGTTCCTACCTTTGTGGTGGATGCTCCCGGTGGTGGCGGAAAGATCCCGGTGATGCCCACATACATCATTTCGCAGATGCCGGGACGCGTGATCCTGCGCAACTATGAAGGCTTTATCACCAGCTACACCGAGCCCGGATTTGAGGCTTTGGATGATAGCCAGTATCGTGATCTCTGTCCCTCAGAGCGTCAGAGCAATGAAGGCGTGATGAGCCTGCTGAAGGGCAAGCACGTATCCATCGGGCCTGCTGAAACCAAGCGTAACGCGCGTCGCAAACACTAAAGATATGTTAGATAGGCTGATCTCCACCAAGGCTGTCAAGACCATTGCCCTGGTGGGGATCAGCAAGAATTCGGGGAAAACCACGCTCCTCAACGGCATTCTAAGGCTAAAACCACAGCTCAAATGGGCTGTGATGAGCACTGGACTGGATGGTGAGACTCAGGATCGCCTGTTTAAGACACCTAAACCCCGGGTGCTGCTACCCCAAGACTCACTCTTTTGTGCCGATACTCCTTGCCTTGAAGGGCATGGCAGCAGAGTTAGCATCCTTGGTGGCGAGAGCTTCAGCGGACGCAAACTCTGGTATCTGAAGGCAGAGGAAGAGCTCGAGACCGAGATCACCGGCCCTTCCAATGTGCGAGAACAGATCCGAACCGCAAAAGCGATGCAAGCGCTTGGCGCAAAGAAAGTGCTGATCGACGGATCGCTGGATCGCAAGTCCATCGCCTTTGAAGACAGCGTGCAGGCCATCATCCTCTGCATTGGTACCAGCTATGGCACGGGGGAAGAGATTGTGCAGGAGATAAAGCGCTTGAATCTGATGATCGGTATCCCGGCTCTGCCTATGTCTGTATCCATGTATCGCAGGCTCAAGGAGTCTGATGTCCTGATGTATCAAAAAGGGGGCAGATGGCACTCAAGCGAAGTGGAAAGCTTGATCAATCGGGAAGATGAAACCAGGAATATCCTGGCCACCAAGCCCGATGCCATCTATATTCCCACCGGCTACACGAGCATGCTGCATGCCAGGATGTATCCGGTACTGAAAGCCTATGGTGGAGACATCATCTTCCGGCATCCCCAGTGTCTGGCTTTGACTAAGGCTGAGCTGGAACAGCTTCGGCTCCACTGCCGGATTCATTGCCTGATTCCCTTTCGGGTCAAGCTCTTCGCGCTCAATCCCTGGGCGGTCGGGAAGAGCCCGCAAGATGCCAACCGCTTTCGTGCCTGATCAGGGAAAGCTGTCCGGATCAACAGTTCATCGACATAATGGAGCTTCATCATGAATAAAGATCGGGACAAACTCACGTCCCTGGCAGTTAACTTAGGGCTCTTCAGCAACGTGCTGCTTGCCGCCCTCAAGACCAGCATTGGCATCATCGGCCACAGTCCCGCGCTCCTGGCAGACGGCATCAACTCCTCTTCCGATGTGGTGTATTACATCGCGGTGAAGATCTTTATGAAGCAGGCCAAGAAGCCGGCTGACAGTGAACATCCCTATGGGCACAGGCAATTGGAATCCATTGCCGCAATCGTGGTGGGAGCCTTTATTCTCACCACCGGGATTGCCATCTTTTGGGAGAGCATCAATAAAGTCTATGAGTTGGTCACCCAGACCGAGATCGGCAGATCGGCCTCGCATTGGGCCTTAGTCATTGCTCTGGGTACCTTTATCCTGAAGATTTATCTTTACTATTACACACGCCGCACGGTAAAGAAGACGCACAACCCCACTTTGCGGGCTTTGGCCAATGACCATTTGAATGACATCATGGCTTCCCTGGCTGTGATAGTGGGCGTAGTCATGGGACGGATGGGCTATTATTGGATGGATCCCGCAGCCGGAGCGATCGTCGCCATCTACATTGCCAAAACCGGAATTGAGATCATCATGGATTCTTCTTCGGAGCTGATGGACAGATTGCCGGATGACGAGTTTACCCGCGAACTGCGTGATCTCACCATGCAGGTGCATGGGGTCAGAGGCATAGAGGAATTGGGCATTCACCGCTTTGGCCCCCATTATACGATCAGTATGACCATTGCCGTAGCGGGAGAACTGAGCATCGACCAGGCTCATGACATCTCGCACAAGGTGGAACAGCGCTTGCTGGAACACTTTGACAACGGCCTGCGCAAAGTGCACATCCATTACCACCCCTTTGTGCCAAATCAAAGACACGAACAAGGAGTCAGCACAATATGAACATCGGAAGACACATCCTACTCACCATAATCATCCTCAGCCTTGCCGGATTCAGCCTTTACAGCTTGTTCAGCACTCATAAAAGCATCGACGACAGCGGCTTTGCGCCTTTGGAAAAGCCTGAAGAACCCTGGATTGTGCAGACCATCGAGCCCGGTGGCTCGATCTTTTCTGCTTTGGCCAAACTGGAACTGCCCGGTCCTGAAATTGGCATGATTGCCTTCCGTTTTGGTGATTACATCGATGTCACCACGATCCAGCCCGGAGATACCCTGCGCGTGCTACTCAATGAAGAAGGCACCAAGATTGCCAGGATGATGTTTGTGCAGGAACCCACCATTCGACACCACTTTGTGGCTTATGACGATTCGCTATCCTACACCATGGAATCCCTGCCGGTTGAAAAGCGACTCAGAATGCTGACCGGCACTCTGGAAAGCACTCTGGATTCTGCCCTATTGGCGATGGGTCTGGCCCCGGCAGTGAAGCAGAGCATCAATAACGGTCTGGAGGGAGAGATCAACTTTCAGAGCGATGCCCGCAAAGGCGACAGCTTTGAGGTCTTCATCGAAGAACGCATCTTTGAAGGCAAGCCCCTACCCCGCGCCAAAGTGCTGTATGTCAGCTATGACGGTCGTCGCACCGGAACGCACGAACTCTTTCGCTATGAACAGGATGACGAGAAATCGGTGCTAAATGGACTCTACAACAAAGATGGCAAGAGCAACAACGTCAGCGGAGTAGGCTATCCTCTCTCAAGCATCCACGTGACCTCGACCTTTGGCCGTAGATTGCATCCTGTGAGCGGTCGTTGGGCCCATCACGATGGAGTGGACTACCGTGGGCGCTATGGCACTCCGGTGTACGCGGTTGCCAATGGCACGGTCACATCCGCGCGCTGGAATGGCGGTTATGGCAAAGAAGTCCGGATCAAACACCCCAGCGGCTACACAACTCTATACGCTCACCTTTCCACGATCGGTGTAAACCATGGGCAAACCGTGAAGCGCGGTCAGATCATCGGCAGAGTGGGCTCCACCGGAGTATCCACCGGGCCTCATTTACACTTTGGCTTGATGTCAAACAATAGATACATCAATCCCAATCAACTCAGGATGGTAGGCGCGGAGCGCTTGAATGCCGAGCAAATGGCAGAGTTTGAGCGTCAGAAAGAGAGCATCCGCTCCCGCATGCGTGAGACCGCAAATCCGGGAGCATTGCCGGAAGATAGTTTTACGCTATTCTTCAGGACTTGGGGGTCGGGAAAGATCCCCTCCCATCTGGAAGAGATCGGGGAACACGGAATCGTAATACAAAGCGGTTAAGCTGCCATCGGCGGCATACATCACGTGCAGAGTGCGCGTGGTGGATAGCAGCCAGATCAGCTGTTGAGTCTCTTCATCAAAGAGATTGGTCTCGCCATGCATATACATGATGCGATCAATCACCAAGTGGTCGTTATCCTCGCCATTTTCACGATTGTATTTTTACGAACCAGCCTGCCACTCTCTGGCTTTTGGGTTCGATGAAGACCATGATGGCTTCTACTAAAACGTTGATATCGCTGTAGTATTTGACGGCATCTTTCTCGCTGCCTTCAGCAAAGAAGCCATGCGTGGCCAAGAGCGAATCCGCTTCGGCCAGAGTGATGCCATAGGATAGGTTAAACAGGCCTCTTTCGGCATACAGGCCCAATCCGATGCAAAGGGTCAGGATCATGAGTATGATCTTTTTCAATTTATCCACCTTGTTCAATGTCAATTCTGTGTCAAAAGACGGCCACCGGGGATTTTCGTCAACCCCAAAGGCTCATTTCATCAGCGTGATGCGTTTCTGCATTCGTTTTCCGCCGTTCTCTAAACTGAGGATATAGATGCCGCTGGCTTGAGTCTCAAGCTCAAGGTTTAGCGTGTGTTTGCCTTGTTTGAGCTCTTCATCTGCCAGCACTTTCAGCAGCTGTCCCTTCATATTGTACAGCTTCAGGGTGGTCTTTCCTGCATTTGGTACATCAAAATGTATTTTGGTGCTGGGATTGAAGGGATTGGGGTGCGCAGCCAAAGTCATGCCAATTGCCGGGATCAGAGGGTCATCTGAGGATGTATTGATCTGCTGCATAAGCATTTGCATGAGATCTCTCACTCCCTCAGCTTCCATAAAATAGAGCGGGAAACCGAAGAAATATGAGTGGTCAGCTATCTGCAAGGCAGCTTGACGACCGGTACCATTGAAGCCATCCGGCATGTTTGCGTAATACAAAGCAGGCAATGGGGTTTCAAAAGTATTGATCATGGGCAGCATGCCATTCCAGGGTGCAGCCAGCTTGCTTTGATCCACATAAAGAGGTGGATAAGTGTCTGAAGTCAGGCCTATCAGGCAGGCCGAATTGTCATAGTAGATGGCGGCATTGTGTCCGCTAAGGCTTTGCCAGAATTGATCGGAGAAGGTTCCGGCACTGCGCCATCCGGAAAAGATCAGATTGCCTGAGGCCAAAAAGTAGCTATGCAGAGCTTCTTCCACTTCAAAGGCCAGATTCTGTGAAAAATCATCGGCATGCCAAAGCACTGTGCGATATTGCGCTAAGTCCGTCACTGAAGGCAAGCCCTGGCTCGCCACATCCCACTGCACATACTCATAAGGGCTCAAAGCCGCATGGTAAAAATCGTCCACCATCGCGTCGTCCGGACTGATGGCATTGCCATTGCCATCCCGGGTTTCATCCACTACCAGGAGTGGCAGATGAAAGCTAAAGTGTTGTGGGGTAGCCAGCAGGCTGTTTGAGGGAAGGCTGTGGTAGCCCTCATAGTCGATCGCTACGATCCTGAAGGCATAGCTTTGTCCATTTTGCAGGTTTTGAACACTGAAGTGGGTCTCAGAGAGGGCTTCACTATTGGCCAGGCTCCACTCTGAGGATGTATCGAGCTTATAATAGACCTTGTAGTTGATCGCCTCCGGCCAGGCATACCAAAAGAGACGCACTTCCGCGTCCAGGGCAGTTGCTGTGGCCAGCACCGGACGCTCTTCCACCAGGCCCCGCAATAAAGTCCAGTTGTTGTGATTTCCGCTCACTTCCTCAAAGGCCTGAATGCCGGGATAGTAGTTCACATTGCCGTCCATACTGGCCATCACTAATAATGAATCACTGCCGGCACTGCCTGTGAGCAGGATCGGGAAATCTACAACAAAGCCGGTGGTGGTGGGTGAACTGCAGATGGCAAACACCTTCAGTTCATCAGTTTCCGGTTTATGCATGATCCTGTAATCTACCGAAGGAATCCCGCTGCCATAAATCCACTGCTGGAAGAATTGCTCTAAATCCAAACCGCTGATGGACTCTGCCATGGGCTTGAAAACTCGCTGGTGACCACATTGCCATCCCGATATGTGCTAAACCATTCTTGCAGAAGCTGAAAGAACTGCGCGTCACCCATCTTCAGGCGTAGCATGTGCAACACGCTTGCCGCTTTTTCATACGACGGAGGGGAGAAATAGTTCAAAAAAAGCTGGATTATAGATCACGGCAGGGCCGTAGGAGTTTTCCCAATTGGTATAGTATTGATGGTAACTTGAAAGCACATAGGCACAAGCAGCATCCCAGCCCTCCACGTGATCCACCCAAAGGTGCTCACCATAAGTGGCGAAGCCTTCGGACAGCCACACATCCTTGAAATCCAGGAAACTCACCGCATTGCCATACCAATTGATGCACAAGCTCATGCGCGATGGTCAGTTCATGCGTGCCATTACCATTGATGATAAAGTTTCCCAAAGTGGTCATCGTCTGATGCTCCATGGCGGCAAAAGTGCTCATGGATACTGTGGCATTACCATATTTTTCAAAGGGATAGGCCGATCAAGCGCCTTTTTGATCAGCTATTTGCCTCAAAATATGTGCGCTTCATCACCCGCATGCCCATCAAAGACCCCACCGGTGCTTCAAATGCTTCCGGCGCAAGGTATTGGAAAGCATCGATCTGGATAAGATCCTCTCTGATGGCTACGCCTTTCAGATCGAGATGAATTTCCGGGCCTGGGCCAAGGGTTTCCGCATTCAGGAAATCCCCATCGTTTTCACCGAACGCCTCAACGGTGTCTCCAAGATGAGCAGGCACATCGTGTGGGAAGCAGCCTGGCTGGTCTGGCATCTGGAGTTTCGCAAGCTGCTGGGTTTATTACATTAAAAGGAGTTACGTTTTGAAAAGATTACTGTTTTGCCTAATGCTACTGTCTCTTATCCCGCTCTTCGCGCAAATGACCATCCCCCGGGTCTATGTGCAAAAGCTCACGCTGGATGATGGCTCATTACCAAAGCTCACCAATATCGACAAAGTCAGCGCGGAAGAATATCTCGCTCGGGCCTGGATGGAGGCCAATCCGGAAGAAGTGATCTCCACCGATACCCATCCGCACAATACCATCGCCGTCAAAGAAGTTGGCAAGGAAGGGGTGATGGAGCAAACGGCTGTCATCAATATCCAATTGGGCAATTTCAGGCGCCAATGGGAAGTGGGAGACATCATGCACATCGTGCTCAGCCACAAGGCCAGCGGTGAAAGCAAAGGCTGGAGTGTGGAAATCCCGGAAGGCACCGCTCTGATCCGCAAATTGGACGATGCCATCATCATTCCCCCTGCTACAAAGAAGAAAAAGTAATGCTGCAACGTCTGAACAACCCCACCGTTCAAAGCGAGGATACGGATTTTGATCGTGCTCTGCGGCCCAAGACCTTAACCGACTTCATCGGCCAAGACCACATCAAAGAACTCCTGGATATCAGCATCCAAGCGGCAAAACTGCGGGGTGAGGCCCTGGATCATGTGCTCTTCTATGGCCCTCCCGGTTTGGGCAAAACCACTTTAGCCTCCATCATCGCCCGTGAGATGGGAGTAAATATCACCGTTTCCAGCGGGCCGGTGATCGAAAAACCCTCGGATCTGGCTGGTGTGCTCACCAATCTTGGCAGGCATGAAGCGCTGTTTATCGACGAGATCCACCGGCTTTCCCACGTGATCGAAGAATACATCTATCCCGCCATGGAAGATTATGAAATGGAGATCATTCTGGATAGCGGCCCTTCCTCGCGCACGCTGAAAATCCCGATCGAGCCCTTTACCTTGATCGGTGCTACCACCAGAGCGGGATTGCTTACTCCACCCTTGCGGGATCGCTTTGGCATCGTCTTACGCCTGGATTACTACGATCTTCCGGCCATCGAACGCATCATCAAGCGTTCCGCCAAGCTGCTGGACATCCCTGCTGATGAAGAAGGGGTCAAAGAGCTGGCGCGTCGCAGCCGTGGTACTCCTCGCATTGCCAATCGCCTCTTGCGTAGAGTTCGGGATTATGCCCAAATCAAAGGCGTGGGCACCATCACTCTACCCATCGCGCTCTCCGCCCTGTCCATGCTGCAAGTGGATCACGCCGGACTGGATGAGATGGATAAACGCCTGCTGAGCACCATCATCGAAAACTACCGCGGTGGCCCAGTGGGGATCAAAACCCTGGCTACTGCCATCGGTGAAGATGCCGGCACTATCGAAGAAATCTATGAGCCCTATCTGGTGCAGCAAGGCTTTTTGGAGCGCACCAATCAAGGCCGCAAGGTAACCTTCAAAGGCTATAAACACTTGGGACTCAGCCCGCTTGCAGACCAAACCGAGATCTTTTAGGAAACGGCGTCTCGCCGTTTAATTGAGAATTGACAATTGAGAATTGACAATTACTCTGTGCTTGCGCTGACCTCGGTGCTCCAAAATAGATACTTTGTTTGGCATGCAGATTATGCAGATCACGCGGATTTGGTTTTCCCACAAATGAACACAAATGGTTTGGTTGAACACTTCGTTGTTGAATGGCCGGAGGCCTGTTGAACGCTACGCTGTTGAACACTGCCACCTGCCACCCGCAACCTGCAACCTCATTGTCAATTATCAATTCTCAATTGTCAATTCTCAATTGTCAATTCTCAATTCTCAATTCTCAATTCTCAATTCTCAATTCTCAATTCTCAATTAAGCAATGTCTTACCCTAGAAACATCAGTCACAACATCCTGACCCAGGCACTGAAGATCGTCCTGGGCACCCTCACCGCCATCATCGTTGCCCGTGCTTTGGGTCCCGCAGGACAGGGCTACGTGGCCTACATCGTGCTGATCTTCAATCTCCTGGGCACTTTTGGGCATCTCGGCATCGTCAATGCCGTTGCCTATTTCCAAAAGAAAAGCGGCTTTGAACGCGCGGCGATTTACAGCACCAACGTCAATCTGCTGGGCTTGCTTTCCCTGCTTTACGCGACCCTGATCTTCTTCCTCTATTTCCGTGGAAACATCTTGCAGAACTATAGCCCCTGGTATATCCCGGGTGGCATCATCCTGATGGTCTCTACGCTTTTTACCACCCATCACCAAGCCTGGCTGATGGGTGATGAGAAGATCATTCAGAACAACAAGATTGCTCTCGCCGTGTTTCTGCTCAAGTCCTTGCTGATTCTTGCCTTATGGCTCTTGGGCGGGCTCAATCCCTTTAGCTTTTTTTATGATCACGGTGCTGGCCATGCTCCTGTGGTTTGTGCTCATCCGCTTTAGTGTGAAGGAAGCCTGGCTCAAAGCGATCTCGCTACCGGTGCTCAAAGCTGAAATGAGCTATGGACTGGTGGCCTGGTCTGCCGCGCTCTTTGCTTTTCTGCATTTCCGTGTGGATCAGATCATGATCAAGCAGTATCTTGGTTCTGCCGATCTGGGAGTGTATACGATAGCCGTTACAATCGCTGAACTGCTTTTTCTACTGCCCCTGTCAATCAATACGGCTTTGACC
>JAJOKA010000028.1 GCA_021206555.1 Candidatus Cloacimonadota bacterium
GTCATGATACGGTCATGATATGGTGATTTTCATGACCGTATCATGACCGTATCATGACCGTATCTCAATAGGCAGGAAGCAGATTTCATCCTTGACCGATTATCAATCCCCATTGTGCTGGCACAAAGAATATCAGGATGAGGATATTATGAAGCAAGTACTGATCATTTGCACCGGTAATTCCTGCCGCAGCATCATGGCAGAAGCACTGGTAAACCACTATCTGAAAGGCAGTTGGCAAGCATATTCGGCCGGGACGCATCCCTCGCGCCCGCATCCTCTTGCCATCAAGGCCTTGCAAGAATCAGGTATCGAAACGGATTATCTAAAAAGTGAATCCATTTCTGAATATTGGCACCGGGAGGATCTGGATCTGCTAATCACAGTTTGCGATAATGCCGCAAAAAGCTGTCCCGCCTTTTATAAAGAGGTGAAACGGCTGCATGTTAGCTTACCAGATCCCGTGAACTATATCGCCACAGACGAAGATAGCGCAATGCTGGGCTTTCGCAATGTGCGCGAGGTAATCATTAAGAACATCTTACCCCATTTTATCCTAAGATGATTGAACTTAAGGACATAAAACTGATCCATAGCCGGCGGCGCGGATTGCTAATCAAGGCAATCGGCAATGGTATGCTGGAGGTGCGGGCTCCGCTGGGCACTCCGGCTGAAGAAGTGCTCTCAAAGCTGAACGAATTCGAAGCCAAGATCCGCAAGCTTCAAGAAAACTATGAACGCAAGCACCAAAAGCATAACTATGAAGATGGCAGCACCGTTTTACTGAAAGGCGAACAGATCGCCATCAGCTATGTGGACAATACACCATATGCCTGGCGCTATGCGGATAAACATCTGATTATTAAGAGTAAGTACAAAGCATACATCCACTCGCTACTCAAAGATTTCTACACAGAACAAGCGAAATCCCTGATCCATCGCGCCCTCGAACTGGGATTAGAACACGGTTTTCCAAAAGTGAGATTCAGTCTGCGCTGGAACAAATCCCGTTGGGGATCATACTCTTCGCGAGGAGCAATATCGCTGAATTGCGCGTTAATCATGGCTCCGCAAGATGTGATTGACTATGTGATCATCCATGAATACTGCCATGCAAAACACCCAAATCACTCCGCGGCTTTTTGGAGTTGTGTGGAAAATTTGATGCCAGATTTTCGCATTCAGTATAGCTGGCTGAAAGAGCATGGACACCTTTTACGAATTGCGGAACAATCAGGGACTGAGGACTAGATGTTGGGTGCCAGGTAATTGTCAGTGACTAAGTATCATTGTCAAGGTTTCTACTTGTAAGTGCCAGCGGCACTCCATGGGGGTTATGGGTTATGGGTTATGGGTTATGCGTTATGCCGTAGCGAAGGCGCTTATCTCGAGCGAAGCGCTCACTAACACCTAACACCTAACACCTAACACCTAATCCCCACCAGCTCGTAAATCTTAACCGCCTTGTTCTTTCCCTTTACCTTCACTTCATCCAGGTAACGCGCTTCCACATGGTCTTTTACCAGATCAAAGGTGAATTCACTGATGATGATGTGTTTGGCAGTATCATACTCCTTGTTAATGGCTTCCAGGCGGGCGCCAAGATTGATGGTATCACCGATGGCGGTGTAATCAAAGATCTGTTCACTGCCCAGGTTCCCAACGATTGCGCCACCGCTATTGACCCCGATTCCGATTTCGAAGATTTCACGGCCTTCACTACGCCACTTTTCTTGCAGCTGAGTAAGCGTATCACGCATTTCCAGGGCAGTTTTGCAGGCATAGAGGGCGTGATTTTCCAAAGGCAGCGGAGTTCCGTATAAGGCCATGATCTCATCGCCCACAAATTTGTCCAGGGTGCCTTTGTTACGAGTGATAACGCTCACCATTGCCGTAAGGTACTCACGGAGGATTTCCACCGTTTCAGCCGGCTGATGGCTTTCAGTGTAGGTAGTGAAAGAGCGAATGTCTGAAAAGAGTACTGAGAGCTCCTGATAGCTGCCACCATAGCTGAGTTTATGAGGATTTTTGAGCAGTTCATTAACCAATTCCGGAGCCATGTATTGCTGAAAAGTACTACGGATAAACTGCTTTTCTTTGAGTGACTTCAGATAGTGCAGGATGAGGCTGAGGATGTAGAGCAGGGCAAAAGCTGACGCGCTTTGCATGATGGGAATCAGGATATTCCGCGAGCTAAACAGCCAATTAGCCACCGTGTAATTAGCAATAATCAGAAGGATGAGGATCAAGACACCAAAACTGGGGCTTCAAATGCCGGAAAATAAACCACAAGAGGAGCAGCAGAATCAGTTCAATCATGATGTAGTAAAGCCAGGGCAGAGCGATCAGATAGTTATCTTGCCGCACCATCTCCAGGAAGTTCGCGTGAATCTCCACTCCGGGCATCCAGTCTCCGCCAAAGGGAGTGGGAAATTTGTCGTGCAGTTCATCCATGGTAGCGCCGATCAGCACGGTTTTCCCTTCCAGAATCCCATTTTCCAGAAGATCATAGAATTCATTCAGCTCCACCCCGTAGTATCCGGGCATCACCATTGATGAATCGTCGATAACGCTTGCATAGGACACATAGGGAAAATGTCCGGCAGGGCCATAGTAGTTGATCAGTGTGGTGTTTTGATGATGAAGAGGTACCTTCTTGCCTGCTACCATAAGCTGTGAATCCCGGACACCATATGCTTGGCCCACTTGCTCTGGTAGATGCGGGAATTGGCCAAAGATGCTACCCCAATGCTGTAAAATGGCTCTTCATCATGAGTCTCATACAGAGTATATTGACGGATCACATTGTCGAAATCAGGGTTGATGTTGACTAAACCCCAGCTGAGAGCCCGATCCCGCAAAGGCTTGATCGGAGTCAGGAGACGGGATGGTTCCCCTTTTCTGGTAGCAGCTAATACCTTGCCGGCAAAGATGGTATTCTGATGGTAGAAGGCGGTATCAGCCAGCAAAGCATCGCTTTCGACCAGGGCTGATTCGGTGAAGGTGACATCAAAAACCACCTGTTTCGCGCCGAGTAAAAAGAGATTATGCAAGAGCTTCGCGTGATACTCCCGGGGATAGGGCCAGCGAGTATCCAGGGCACTGTCTGAGGCATCATCAATGGCGATGATTACGAGACTCATCGCTAATCGCGCGGGGACCTCGCAATCGAAACAAGCTATCCTGAGCTTTGTGTTCCACACTGC
>JAJOKA010000146.1 GCA_021206555.1 Candidatus Cloacimonadota bacterium
CCAAAACCGAGCGTTACTATGTGAAACGCTACGAGGAAGAAACCAATCTACGGGCCTATATCCTGCTGGATCACAGCAAATCCATGTTCTACGGATCAGCTGAGAACACCAAGATCGAATATGCCAAGCGCCTGGCAGCGTCATTAGCTTGGTTGATGATCGGGCAAAAGGACGCGGCCGGATTGATTACTTTTAACCACAAGATCAGCTCCACCCTAGCCCCGAAGGCCATCCGAAGCTATACAGCACAGATCTTTGCCAGATTAGTCGCCCTGGAGGCTGAAGACAAGACGGATATCCTCACGCCGCTGCATCAGATTGCCGAAACGGTTAAGAAACGCAGCTGATCATCCTGATCTCGGATCTGATGGAAGACCCCGAGAAGATCATTGCAGCATTAAAGCATTTTCGCAGTCACCAGCATGAAGTACTGGTCTTTCATCTCTATGATCCCCAGGAAGCCAAGCTGGAGTTCAAGCGTGAAACTGAGTTCATTGATAGCGAAACAGGTGAGCGCGTCGTGGTCAATCCCTGGCTGATCCGCCAGGACTATCAGCAAAGATGGACTACCTTTTATGATGATCTGAGGAATGCCTGTCACCAATATCATATAGAGTACAACGCGGTGAGCATCGACGAGGATGTCAGTAAGTTACTGGTCAAATACCTGATGAAGCGCAAGAAGGGCTTGTAGATGCGGATAGTTTCACGTGAAACAATTCATCGTGCCATCTGTGACGCCATCAGGGAGATTACCTTTAACAACGACCCCGCTGTCATCACCGGGATCAATCAGGCACTTGCTACCGAGAAAAACGAACTTGTGGCCGATGTGCTGGCTTCCATCTCCACCAATAACACGATTGCCCCTGAAGACCAGATACCCCTCTGCCAGGATACCGGTAGCACGATCATCATAGCCGATATTGGCAGTGAAGTAATCATCCCTGGTGCTTGCTTACAAGAGATTGCCGATCAGGCAGCTGCTGAGGCACAGTGCAGCATTCCACTGAGAGCCAGCATCGTAAGTGAACCCCTCTTCGATCGGGCGAATACTGGCACTAACTCCCCAGTGATCCTCCACATCAATCAGGTAAAGGGTGACAAGTTACAGCTACAGATCGCGCAGAAGGGTGGAGGCGCCGAGAATATGAGCTTCCTGATCATGTTTCCGCCAACGACACCTCTCCAGACGCTCAAAGACACAATTGTCTCCCGGATCATTGAAACAGGCTCAAGAGCCTGCCCTCCACTAATCGTAGGAATTGGCATCGGTGGCAATTTTGAGCGCTGCGCCTACTTGGCCAAAGCGGCGCTATTTGAACCTCTGGGTAGAGAACACCCGGATACTCGTTATGCTGAGCTTGAACAAGGCATCTTAGACGAGATCAACGCTAAAGGTAGTGGCGCTCAAGGCATGGGAGGGAATCTCACGGCTCTGGCGGTGCACATCATCTATGAACCATGTCACATTGCCAGTTTGCCGGTGGCGGTTAACCTGCAATGTCATGCCCATCGCCACACGCATATCGTCATATAGGTACAACCATGATAATACATAAGCTCCATCTGCCTCTCAGCAATAGTGACATCAGCAGGCTCAAACCCGGTGATAAAGTCCTAATCAGCGGAACTATCTACACCGCTCGGGATCAAGCTCACAAGCGGCTGATCGCCATGATTGATAACGGAGAAGTCTTACCCTTCGACTTGTCTCAATCCGCGCTTTTCTATTGTGGGCCCAGTCCCAAAGCAGAAGGAAAAGTATGCGGAGCTATCGGCCCCACCACCAGCAGCAGGATGGACGGTCTCACATTGCCATTGCTGGAGAATGGCTTAAAAGTGATGATCGGCAAAGGGGAGCGGAGTGATCAGATCTGTGAGCGGATCAAAGCGCATGGGGCAGTATATTTAACTGCGGTGGGTGGTATCTCGGCAGTGCTGTCCCGCTCGATTGTTTCATGTGAAACATTCCTCTGGCCGGAGCTGGGAGCTGAGGCTGTTCACATCATGCATGTAATTGACTTACCATGTTACGTATCAGTTGTTTAGACCAGGGTTGATACAAGAGATTCTCAATCCGGACACTGATTCCTAGCCCTCAGATTTCAGTCTCTTTTCAGGTCATCTCCGATCTTTCAGCTTCTTCTTAGCGTAGCTTTAGCTCATGATCTCCTCTTGCTATGAAGAGAACATGAGCTAAAGTATGAACATAACAGAACCGAAAAATGACAGCAGCAAGCGCTTGCCACTTCTACGATGTGACAATGCAGATGGCCATGTCAGATCAGACTCTTCTCACACAACGGGTTTGCTCATGTCTTCCGTCATGGTGAGTTAGGGTTCTCAGGATGCGTTTGCTAACTTTTGAGGCTTTCTTTGTAAGCCCGGAACTTCTCCCGATAGGCTGGATCGAAGGTGCCTAAGATCTGGATGGCGAGCAGAGCGGCATTCTTGCCACCATTGATTGCAACTGACGCAACCGGTACTCCGGGAGGCATTTGCGCGATCGAATACAGGGCATCCACGCCATTCAAAGCCCCGGAAGCAATGGGGACACCGATCACCGGCAAACATGTGTGGGCAGCGACTACTCCGGGTAAATGCGCAGCCATTCCGGCACAGGCGATGATCACTTTCACACCTTCGCTTTCAGCGTTTTTTGGCTAACATTGCAGTGTTATCGGGGTTGCGATGGGCGCTGGAGACGTGGAAATCGTGTTCAACGCCAAAATCGTCCAACACAGCGGTGATTGGCTTGCAGATCTCGAGATCGCTTTTACTTCCGAGTATTATTCGAACTAATGGCATATATCCTATCCTTGAATGACGGTGAGAGCGCGGTGGATCTCTTCAGTATTGGTGGCATTGAGGAACATCTCCAAGACTTCCGGGTTTTGCACCAGTTTGGAGATGTAGGATAGCGAAAATAGATGCTGCTTGTCATTGTGCAAGAGCAACATAAAGAAGATGGTGACGGGTTTGTTGTCCGGAGCGTCAAAATCCACGCCATCATCGGAGCGACCGAAGAGAATGGAAGGGGCTTTGATCTTGGAGGGATGCAGATGCCGGGGGTGCAGCAGTGCCACTCCGTTGCCGATGGCGGTGGAGATCAGCTCTTCACGGGCTACCACGACTTCGTAGAGCCAGCGAGCATCGCGCACCAGCTTGAGGTCTTTGGCATTTTCACTGAGGATGCGGATGGCGTCATACTTGTTATCCGCGTGAAAATCCAAAAAGATGTTTTCGGGACGCATGTACTCCTCAAAGTGACAAATCACGCGCTTGAGAGCAAGCATCTTTTCATCGTCTTCATTTAGGTTTTCCAGCCATTCGTTGAGAGAATCTTCGTCGATTTTCTCATTTTTTACCCACGAGTTTCGTTTCGAAGATCTTCGAATTGATCATCTCCTGAATCACGCGGTCTGAAACCTTAAGTTTCTTTGCTGCTTCGGCTTTCGAGATGAATTTTCTTGGCCATTATTTCCTCCTGTATTAGGAACTTTTTTTTGCATTTGCTCAGCCTGGGGCTAAGGTTTAACTTGACAAGGATACGAGACTTTTTTTGGGTATGGCAGAATGGTCAAGAAATTTTATTCTCGCTAGTCTGATATTTGCACTGTTGAGCAGCTGCTACTACTCGGTTTATTCAAATGCTTACCCGCATTTAAAAAAATCCGAGTCGAGCCGTTTGGCAACAGAAGCGCGGAGTTTGCCCTCTCCGAAAACGCGCTGAATGCGCTATCTGCATCGATTCGGAATGATGGGCGTTTGAAACAGGTAACTCAGGATCCTGATTGCAGCCTGGAAGGAGAGATAATCTCCTTTGAGGAAAAGATTTACAGCTATGACAGTGCCAATCAGGTGCAGGATTATCAATTGATCCTGAATCTGAGCGTCACTTTTTACCGACCTTGTGAAAAAACGAGGTTATCTATGAAAACAAAGGCCTGCGCGTGACCGAGCTCTATAGCGTTGCTCCCGGCAGTACGGCCAGATTTAACAGCAAAGAGGAAGCCCTTAGTGAAATCTTCAACAACATCTTCAAAACCGTCATCCAAAACAGCCTCGAAGCCTGGTAAGAGCTTCCGGCTCAACCGCTTCCTGGCAGATTGCGGCCTGGGCAGCAGACGCAAGACGGAAGAGCTGATCAGCTCCGGATTGATCAGCGTCAACAATGAAATATGCCGCGATCTGTCTTGCCAGATCGATCCCGAGCAGGACGAAGTGCGCTATCAGGACAAGCTGCTCTCCCGTGAGGAAAAAAAAAGATCTATCTGATGCTCAATAAGCCCTTGGGCTATGTGGTCTCCCGCAAGGATGAATATGATCGCAAGACAGTGTATGATCTTTTGCCGGAACACTTTGCCAATCTGCCCTATGCCGGCAGGCTGGACAAGAACAGTGAAGGCCTCTTGCTCTTTACGAATGACGGTGTGTTGATCAAACAGCTCACTCACCCCAGTCACAAGGTGGAAAAAAGCTACCGGGTGGTGGTGGATCGCAAGCTTAGCCGTAGCGCACTCAAGCAACTACGGGAAGGAGTGATGATCGAAGGTGGAATTACGCAAAGCGCCGGCGTATTTGTGAAAAGCGAAAGTGAGAAGGAAATGCAGCTGAAGCTGGTAATAAAAGAAGGACGCAAGCGTCAGATCCGACAGATGATCGAAGCGGTAGGGGCAAAAGTGGTGAGCCTAAGACGCCTGCAATTCGGTTCATTGCAGCTCAAGGATTTGCCTTTAGGCAGATGGAGACCGCTGTCACGAAGTGAGATCACCGCTCTCTATTTTGATTCAGGCCTGAAGAAATCTGATAAGAAACGAGAAACAGGATTTGCCCACTCCGAAGTGGAGCGCGGGATAGTCAAACGAGACAAACTCAACAAGGATAATAAATGAAGATAGCACTGATCGGACCCCCAAAAAGCGGGAAAACCACCGTGTTCAACGCCCTCACGGCATCAGAGCACACCACGGATAAATACGCTCCTCCAGCTGAGGAGGCAAACATCGGCATCGTTCAGGTCCTGGACGAACGTATCACAAAGCTCAGCGAACTCTATAAACCCAAGAAGACCATCTATGCCAATATCGAGTTTCACGATTTCCCCGGCATCTTTGCCAGGGAAGGCGAGAATCCGGAATCCGCGATCTACTCCGGGATCAAGGTTTGTGAAGCCTTTGTGCTGATCCTGAGAGCTTTTGAGGATAGTGAATTGGATCAGCTCTATGGAGAGGCCGATCCTATGAAGGTGCTGGGACACTTTGAAGACGAGATGATCCTCACCGATATGGTGATCGCCGAAAAGCGTTTGGAAAAGATCGAACTGGGCTATAAACGCGGAGTAAAGACCCCTGCTATCCAGATCGAGGAAAAAGCTTTGCGCCGGATCATTGAGCAGCTTCAAGCCGGACAGAGCATTCGGGAGATGGAACTGGCTCCGGAAGAGGAAAAGGCCGTGCGCGGTTTCCAGTTTTTCAGCGCCAAGCCGATACTCATTCTGCTCAATACTTCTGAAGATGGCTACAAAGAGCAGGAAGCTGCACTGGCTGCCATTCACCAGCGCGGATTCATGGCAGAAGTGATTGCCGGCAAGTTCGAGCAAGAACTCAGCGCGCTGGGACCAGAAGAAGCAGAGATGTTTATGACTGATATGGCCTGGATAGCTCCATCCGGGATCGCCTGACGACTCTGTGTTACAGCCTTTTGGGCTTGCAGAGCTTCTTTACCGTGGGTGAAGATGAAGTGCGTGCCTGGACCATCGAAAAGGGCACAAATGCCGTGAATGCCGCCGGCAAAATCCATAGCGACCTTGCGCGAGGCTTCATCAGAGCAGAATGCTTTAACTACAACGACATCATAACCCATGGCAGCGAGAAAGTCCTCCGAGAAAAAGGACTCTTTCGCCTGGAAGGAAAGGACTATACGGTAAAAGACGGAGACATCCTGAATATCAGGTTCAACGTCTAGAGGTAATGGCGATGCCACCCAAGAAAAAGAGAAAGAGCAGCAAGAAGCCACAGGAACTCACAGAACTGCAGAAACGCCTGATCAGCGCAGGGATATCCCTCTTGTCACTGCTGGTGATAGTTTCCCTATTGATGGGCTACAAGAGCATTTCGGGCGACATGGATACTCTGAAGAGCAGCGGCAATATCCTCAGTTGGTTCGGAAGCCAAAATGGAGAGATCAGCAACCCCGTGGGCGTATTCGGAACTCTGTTTGGCTATATGTTTATCTATATCTTCGGATATTGGCTGTCTCTGATCGGCTTTCTGATCATCGGAGTGGTGTCCTTTCAATACTTTGTAGATCCGGACGCGCTTGCCTCAAAGCAAAAGGGCTATCTGCTGGTGATCGTGCTCTTCTTTTTGCAGGCTCTGCTTTCGGCAAATCTGGATGGCTTCAGCCACAGTATCCTGCCCAGAGCGCTGTGGAGCTTGCTCTATGCCGTTTTCAAAGGCGCGGGCGCGCGCATCATCCTGATCGGTAGCATGTTGCTATCCGCGATCCTGATTCTGGACTATTCACGGATCAAACAGTGGCTCTTGGTAGCTTGGGAGGATATTGCCCGAAAAAAGGAAGCCGCAAGCCCCAAAAGCAAGCCCAGCATCGTGAAAGAGAGCGCCTCTGAAGAGTATCATCCCGAGCCCAAACCCTTGATTCAGGATCACGTGATGAATGCCGAAGCCGCGCAGATTCAGAGCAGAAAAAGAGCCTGATGCTGCTATCGAAAGCACGCCAAAGCGTACCCGGCAACTGCCTGAGATTGATCCTGATGATGACGACCGGGAATACATAATGCCCTCCATCGAGGACTTTCTGGAAAGCCCGGTTAAGCTTTCGGATAAAGACCGCAAGGAGATCGAGACCCAGATTCTGGAGACCAGTGCCGTGCTGCAAAACAAACTGGCTGAGTTCAATATCGAAGCGGAAGTGCGCAATGTGAACATCGGCCCCATCATCACCCAATATGAACTGGAACCCGCCAAAGGCGTGAAGGTGAGCAAGTTTGCCTCATTAGCTGATGATCTGGCCCTGGCCATCAAGGCCAAGTCCATTCGCGTGCAGGCCCCCATCCCCGGTCGTGGCCTGATCGGCATCGAAATCCCCAATCTCACCCGCGATATGATCTATCTCAAAGACCTGCTGCTCTGTGAAGAGATGCGCGGACATAAATCCAAGCTGGCTTTTGGCCTGGGCAAAGACATTGCCGGCAAGCCCATCGTGGCAGATCTGGCCAAAATGCCCCATCTTCTGATCGCGGGAGCCACCGGTAGCGGTAAATCCGTGTGTATCAATACCATCCTCATGAGCCTGATCATGCGTACCACTCCCGAAGACTACGCCTGATCCTGATCGATCCCAAACGCGTAGAGCTGGCTGGCTATTCAGAACTGCCCCACCTGATTGGCCAGGTAGTCACAGATTCCGACACCGCGCTGGAAACCATGTATTGGGCAGTCAAAGAGATGGAACGCAGATATGAACTGCTGCAAGAAGCCCGTGTACGCGAGATCATCGGATACAACGAGAAATGCAAGACCGATTTTGAGCTGGAGCCTTTACCCTACATCGTGATCGTGGTGGACGAATTTGCCGATCTGATCATGACCAGTGGCAAGGACATCGAGCTGCCCATCACGCGTCTGGCCCAAATGGCGCGTGCTGTGGGCATCCATCTGATCCTGGCCACGCAAAGGCCATCCATCAAGGTGATCACCGGCATCATCAAGGCAAACTTCCCCGCTCGTATTGCCTTCCAGGTTTCATCCCGCGTGGATAGCCGCGTGATCCTGGATATGATTGGCGCAGAGCGGCTTCTGGGCAGTGGCGACATGCTGTTTTTGCCTCCCGGAAAGGCGAGTTCGGAACGCATCCACGGTGCCTATGTTTCCGACCACGAGATAGCTCGCGTGAACGACTTTTTGGCCATGCAACCCAAGCCCAAACAGGATTTCAGCCTGCAAAGCGCGCAGGTAGCGCGTAGTGACGGCATCTTTGAATGGGACGACGATCTCTTCCCGGAAGCAGCTAAGGTGGTGGTTCGTTCCAATACAGCCTCTGTATCCATGTTGCAGCGGCACTTCAAGATAGGCTATGCCAGAGCCGGCAGAATCGTTGACCTTTTGGAACAAGCTGGAGTCGTGGGCCCGCATCTGGGCAGCAAATCCCGTGATGTAATCGCCAATCGCGATGATCTGATCCGTATGGGAGTGATGAATGAAGAAGATTAAGCTCTTGATAATCATGTGTTTCGGCCTGCTTTGGGCGCAAAGCACGACCGAACTGCACAACAAGCTAAACGCCCGCTATGAAGGACTGCAAAGCTTTCAGGCCGAGGTGAAACAGACCAATTACTTCAGCCAGATCAAGAAGAGCATCGTTTACCATGGCAAGCTCTACTTCATCCCCGGCCGCATGGTGATGCACTTTGAGAAACCCAGTGTGCAGCGTCTGCACGTCTCATCCGGCACTGCTGAACTCTTTGATGCTGCGTCAAATACCCTCTTACGCAGCAAGATGCTGCCTGAATTTGGCAAGATGAACCCCGTGGAAATCCTGCAACACTATTGGAGCAAGAGCGAGGTGAGCATCGTCTCCAGCGAAAAGAACATGACAAATCTGAGCCTCATCCCGCAAAAAGACCCCATGATCAAAGAACTGAACGCCAAGGTGGATGCCACCAGCGGTTTGGTGCATAGCCTGGGCTACAGCGACGCCAGCGGCAACACCGTGACCTACCAATTTAGCAATATCCGCACCAATCAAAGCATCCCGGCCTCAGTCTGGAGCTTTAGCTACCCCAAAGACGTGCAAGTAATCAGCCAATGACAAGGAGGATGACATGATAGCACTGATCATGGCCGGTGGATCCGGCACTCGCTTTTGGCCAGCCAGCAGAGCCAGTGAGCCAAAGCAATTCCTGCAAATAGCCGGCAAACGCAGCATGCTGCAACTGACGGTTGATCGCCTTTTACCTCTGATGCCCATCTCCGATATCTACATCGTCACTGCCGCTTCCCAGGTACCACTGGTCACAGAGCACCTTCCGGCTCTGACCCCGGAAAACATCATCATCGAACCCTTTGGCATGAACACTGCTCCCTGCATTGCCCTCAGCGTGGAATATCTGAAGCAGAGATACAGCGAAGATACCACGATGATAGTGCTGCCTGCTGACCATGTGATCCGTGATACCGCAGCCTTTGCCGATAGCCTGCAAAAGGCTGATCTGGCCGCGCAAAAGGGCGGGCTCATCACCTTTGGCATCGTGCCCGATTATCCGGCGACCGGTTATGGCTACATCGAGGCCGGTCCGATGCAGGAGGATGGCATTTTCTCTGTAAACCGCTTCAAAGAAAAAGCCGGATCGAGCCACAGCTCAAAGCTTTCTGGAGCAAGGCAATTTCTTTTGGAACAGCGGGATGTTCTGCTGGAGCATCAGCAGTATCTCCAGCGCTTTTACCGAACTACAACCGGAGTTGCACGAACTATGTATCGCAATCTCCCAGCGTTGGAATCAAGTGGGCACAACAGCTGATATCAGTGATCTCTACCGCCAAATGCCACGCTTACCCATCGACATCGGCATCATGGAAAAGGCTCAGTCCCGCTATGTGATCCCGGTGGATCTGGGCTGGAGCGACGTGGGCAGCTGGAAAGCCCTGGCCGACATCAGTCCCAGGGATGAACAGGGTAACTATTCCAATGGCGAATATCTGGCCCTCGAAGCCTGGCAACTTCATCTACAGCAAGAAGTTCACTGCCCTGATCGGAGTTAGTGACCTCTGCGTGGTGGAAACTCCCGATGCCATCCTGGTCTGCCCCAAAGAATTATCGGAAGACGTAAAAAGAGTGGTGGATTACCTGAAAAACAATCACGAGGAACTCCTTTGAAATACCTGATCACCATAGCCCTGATCCTGCTCACATGCAGTCTGGCCGCCTTTGATGAGCTGAGCCTGGAGCATTTCTCCGGCAAGACCGCATTCGTGAATGACTTTCCCTTCCTGGAAACCGCTTCCGGCGCGCAATACAGACTGCTTTTAGCCCCACAAAACCTGCTGGATTCTCTGGGCATAGCCTTTGAAGAAGATGCTGATCTGGAAGTCTCAGGCTGGCTCAAAGGCACCTTGCTACTGGTCAAAGAGCTCAAGATAGCTGATCGCACCTTCAGCCTGCGCGATGCTACTCAGAAGGACTTATATACTCATCAGAGCGACAGAACCGTTGATCCTGACACCTGCATATCCTGCTGGCTCTGCATCCGGCAATGCCCGGTGGAGGCCATTTCCAGAAAGAACGGCAAGGCCCGGATTGATCCTGCCTTATGCATAGATTGCGGCATTTGCATTGAAGGGCACGCCCGTTTCAAAGGCTGCCCTGTAAACGCCATAGAATAATCCAAGGAGAAGATGATGGATACCAAAACTTTCAGTTACCTGTATTACAAAATCCGTGGTTACTCAGACGAAGATATCCGCAAGGAAAGCGGCCTTAGCGAAGATGAATATCCGCTCTTTGAACAAGCCATGCAAGCCCTGGTGGAAGAAATCCGGGGACAGCAACCGCGCGCGGAACACATCGGCAATGATTTTGTGCAGCTCACCCGCTATATCTATGCCGGCAAGAGCGATCAGGAATGTGGCCTCACCCGTCCGGACGCCATCAAAGTACGTAGTGGCGAGATTTTCCCGCTTCCGGCTGTAGGCAAGCTCAATTTCCAAAACCTTTCACTGCAGGATGCCATTGAGCAAAGACGCAGCCTGCGCAAGTATAGCGAAACTCCGCTCAGCCAGGAAGAGCTTTCCTTCCTGCTTTGGTCTGCATCCTGGGCGCGCGACTTCCGCTCCAATGAACGCATGGAGATCACCTTTCGCAATGTGCCCTCAGCCGGATCGCGCCATCCTCTGGAAACCTTTGTGGATATCCGCAAAGTCAGCGGCCTCAAACCCGGTTTGTACTATTATCACCCCATCAAACACTGCCTGATTTTGCTGAGTGAAGACCCCGCCATCCAGGAAGCAATCCTTGAGGGCTGTTTCCGCCAGGAAATGATCCAGAACTCCGCGGTGAATTTCATCTACACGGCTGTCCCCTATCGCACTGCCTGGCGCTATGGTCAGCGGGGCTATCGTTACTTGTATCTGGATGCTGGACATGCTGGACAAAACATCCATCTGGCAGCTGAAGCCATCGGAGCCGGAGCTTGCATGATCGGAGCCTATATGGACGAAGCGATGAATGATGTTTTGGGTATCGACGGCATCGAGGAGTTCGTGATCTACATCGCGACGGTGGGCAAAAAGTAGAGGAGCTTTCAGAAGCTCCGTATGCTGATTCGGACTCTAAGTCTCGGAGCATCGGAATGCTACGTTACGGGAACTTCGGAGCATCGGAATGCTACGTTACGCTGCGTAATATGATCGTGATTTTTCTCCTCAGGAATAGCAAAGACCGCTTTCTACCCCAAGCACTGAGCTCGCTTTTAGCTCTCGTTTACCTCATGTTCACCTCATAGCACGAGAAGATCATGAGATAAAAAATAGCCAAACCAGAGGCATGCAAGCGACGGAGCTATTGGAGCCCCAATACCCTCCATAGGCTTTTTTTCCTTTACAGAAAAGGCTATTGCGATTTTATGGCTCATAGGGCATCCTCATATGCACCATCTTTTATATCTTTACCTTAGCAATTCTGGCGCAGCTCTATCTGCATCTGCGCGTCTGCAAGTATATAAAAATACAATGCAATAGAAAACACACAAAACAAGGAGAAAAAGTATGAGAAGATCTATGATGATCATCATGCTCCTGATCTTAGGATTAGGCTTATGTGGCAGTCTCCTCGCTCAGGTCAATGTGACCGTGGGCGAAGGCACTACCAGTAATGGTACCACCGGTGTTCCCACACCTTATGGTACTTTCTACAAAAAACTTCCGTCAGCAATTCCTCTATCTGGCTTCAGAAATTGAGGATGCCGGCGGTGGCGCGGGCCCCATCAATTCCCTCGCTTTCAACGTGGAAAACGTGAACACCTGTTCACCGATGCCCAATTTCACTATCAGAATCAAAACAACCACTCAGACCGCCCTCACCACCACCTTTGAAGATGGCGATTATACAGTGGTTTTCACTGAGAACGACTTCCTGCCCACCGATGGCATGAACGTGCATCAGTTTATCGCTCCTTTTGCCTGGGATGGCGCATCAAACCTGATCGTGGACATCATGACCAGCCTGATCCCGGGAGCATACACTCAAAACGCGTCGGTGTATTACAGCACCACAGCTTTCAATAGCTCTCTGCGCTATCAGAATGACAGCACCGAAGCCAGTACTGCCACCACCGGCAGCACCGGCACTATGCGCAGCAATGTCACTTTCAATATGAGCGGTGTAAGCATCACCAATCCTCCCAATCCCGCTCAATTGGTAGCTCCTGCCAATGGCAGCACGCTGAATACTCCTGTTGCCAATCTGTCTTGGGGTTCCGGTGGCGGACTGCCCACCGGATACAAACTCTATCTTGGTACCACCAATCCCCCTGCCTTCGTGGAAGACCTCGGTTTAGTCACCACTTATGAAGCCAATGACCTTGAGTTTGAAACCCTTTACTACTGGCAGATAGTGCCTTACAATGCCATAGGCGATGCCGTGGACTGCCCCGTTTGGAGCTTCACCACCATGCCCAATCCCATCGTCTCAAACTTCCCCTGGACCGTGGATTTTGGTACCACCAGTGCTGACTGGATGCCTGCATACTGGACTCAGTTTGCCGGTTTGTATCCTACAGTAGCGACCGGCACCCAGTGGTTCCATGATGATTGGTTAAATGATGCCACCAGCGGCAATAAAGCAGCCAAGATCAATATCTATGGTAGCACTCGTAATGGCTGGTTGGTAACTCCTCCCATCAATCTTCCCGGTGGCGACTTTCAACTCAGCTTTGATGCCGCTCTGATGGTTTGGAACGGCACCACTGCCCCCACCACACCCCAGGAAGACGACCGTTTCATGATCATCATGAGCGACAACGCGGACATGAGCAACCCCACTATCCTGCGCGAATGGAATAACACCGGAAGCGAATATGTGTTCAACAACATCCCGCATGATGGTCAAAACTACAGCATCTCCCTGGCCGGCCTTTCCGGCATCAAATACTTCGCTTTCTACGGTGAATCAACCGTAACCGGTAATGGCGACAATGACCTGATGGTCGATAACGTCAGCATCACCGGCGGTGGAGCCACCGAAAATCCCATCTTCTCCATCACTCCTGCTTCTCACAACTTTGGTGAGCTGGAAGTGAACGAGACCGCCAGTATCAGCTTCAGCATCAGCAATGCCGGCACCGGTAGCCTGGGTATCCAGAGCATCACCATCGCCGGTTCTGAGATGATCAACCTGGCCAATTTACCCACTCTGCCTACTGCTCTGAATGCAGGACAAACTGCCAGCTTCACAGTAAACTACGCGCCCACCGCAGCCGGTACACACACAGCTACAGTGACCGTGACCGACAATATCAACCGCGTAGCCCACAACGTGAGCATCTCCGGTAGCGCTGTCAGCGGTGGCACCGAAGATCTGGATCCTCCCACAAACCTTGCCGCAAACGTATCCGGTAATGATGTGCATCTGAGCTGGACTGCTCCCGGCGATACCCCTCCTCCTCCTCGGATGGATTCTCTGATCGACTTCGATGAGCTACGAAAACTTCACTCTGGCCTTTGATCCCTGGGTATTGGTCGATGTGGATATGTCTGCCACCTATGGTATGACCAATATCACCTGGT
>JAJOKA010000083.1 GCA_021206555.1 Candidatus Cloacimonadota bacterium
GCATCTCTGATGGTTGTGAAAACTATTGTAGCTATTGCATGATCCCCTCCATCCGGGGCAAGCTGGTATCCGAGCCCATCGAGAAACTGGTGGCTGAAGCTGTAGCTATGGCCGAAGTGGGAGAGGAACTGGTTCTGATCGCTCAAGATAGCTGTATGTATGGCGTAGATATATACGGTGAGAAGGCTTTACCCAAACTTATTAAAGCTCTTTGTGAGCTTAAGCTATATAAATGGATCCGGGTGATGTATATGCACCCGGATCACTTTGAACTTGAATGGCTGGAACTCTGGAAGGAACACCCTGAATTGCTGCCCTATTTCGAGATACCGATTCAACACGTCAGTCCTCGTGTTATCAAATCTATGAACCGCCAAAAGAGCTATGAAGAACTGAAAGGTATATTCACAAGCATCAAAGTAGCGATCCCCGAAGCTGTATTCCGCACCACCATCATGGTGGGCTATCCCAATGAGACGCAAACGGATCTTGATCTCTTGGATAAGTTTCTGGAGGAGATAGACATCCTGCATGTGGGAGTCTTTGGCTATTCCCCTGAAAAGGAAAGCCGTGATGACGAACTGGAAACTGAGTATCCAAGATACGCCTATGTGAAAAGGCTGGAACTGAAGTATGCCAAACGCCTCGCCAAGATCAAAGAGAAGAAGATGCAACGCTTTGTAGGCACCATCCAACCCTCCCTTGTGGAACAATATGATCTTGAGTCAAACTCATTTATAGCTCGCACCTGGTTCCAGGCTCCAGAAATCGATGGCATCCTCCACCTCGAAAACGAACCCAAGGAGGATGAGCCCTTTGTGAATGTGGAAATTACAGACGCTCTGGCGGATGAGCTGACCGGCATTATTATCTATGACTAAGGAACTGATTATGAAGAAAATCGCTTTGACCGGCATCAAACCCACCGGCATCCCCCACATCGGAAACTTTCTGGGCTCCATCCAGCCCGCACTGAAATTGAGCGAAAGCTGTGAAGCTCGCTATTTTGTGGCTGATTATCATGCACTGAATAGTACAAAAGACCCTCTTGCCATTCGTGAGATGAGCTTGCAGATCGCCGCAGCCTGGCTGGCTTGCGGGCTTGATCCCGATAAAGGTTCTCTTTTTACAAGCAGAGCGGAGTGCCTGAAACCTTTTGAGCTGTTGACCATCCTATTGGCCTATACGCCCAAGGGCTTGATGAACCGCGCTCACGCCTACAAAGCCATGTTGCAGAGTAATGCTGAAGCGGGCAAAGACCCTGATGATGGCGTGAACATGGGGCTTTTTACCTATCCGGTGCTGATGGCGGCAGATATCCTGCTCTTTGATACGGATTACGTCCCCGTGGGCAACGATCAGTTTCAGCACGTGGAAATGGCAGTGGACATCGCGCAGAGCTTCAACTATATCCATCAATGCGAAGCTTTCCGTTTGCCTGAACCTCTGGCGCACGAAACCAGTAAAACCGTGCTGGGTCTGGATGGCCGCAAAATGAGCAAGAGCTATGGCAACATCATCCCCATCTTTGCACCGGAAAAGCAGTTACGTAAACTGGTGATGAAGATCGTCACCAATTCCCAGGGCGTGGAAGAGCCTAAAGACCCCGATACCTGTAGCGTGTTTTCGCTATATAAGTGTTTCGCCACAGATGATCAGATTGCAATGTTGAGAGAGCGTTATCTGGCCGGTGGCATGGGCTGGGGACACGCCAAACAGGAACTCTTTGAAGTGATGAATGCGCAGCTGAGCCCATATCGTGAACGTTTTGAACAGCTGATTGCCGATCCCGGCTACATCAATTCCGTGCTTCAGATGGGATCAGACAAAGCTCGTGAACTGGCCTCAGCCAAGATTAAAAGTTTACGTAGTATCCTGGGCATAGATTAGCGTAACCCCATTGTAGATGCGACATCTGGTCGCATGTATAGTGGAAGCGACATCTTGTCGCAGGAAAGACATCACACTTCTGGAAGAAGTGTCTACCATCACACTTCTGGAAGAAGTATCTACCATCACACTTCTGGAAGAAGTATCTACCATCACACTTCTGGAAGAAGTATCTACCATCACACTTCTGGAAGAAGTGTCTACCATCACACTTCTGGAAGAAAACTCATGGCGCTACAGCGAGCGCCGGTACATAGTTAAAGGAGCAGACCTCGCGGCCTGCTCCTTTTCATTTGTAATGCCCTATCATCAGTTAACTTTATAGCTCTTATCGCCTTTTTCGAAGAAGGCAATGATCTGTCTGGCAGCAGCGATTCCGGCGTTGGTATTGGCTTCCTCAGTCTGAGCGCCCATCTTTTTGGGGGTGGAATAGATGCGATCGGCAAATTGCTATTGATCGCATCCAGATTTGCGGGAGCAACGTCTGTCACATACTTGAAGCCCTTTTTCTCGGCAAAAGCCTTGAGCAGAGCGTCTTCATCGACCACTTCCTTGCGAGCGGTATTCACCAGAGTCGCGCCTTCGGGAAGCAAGGACAGGAGATCCCAGTTGATGGATTTCTTGGTCTCCGAATTAGCCGGGATATGCAGAGACACATAGTCTCCGGTTTTGAAGATATCTTCCACGCTGGCAAGAGGTTTCACCCCGTCTTTGGTCATGATTTCGTTGGTGAGATAGGGATCATAGGCATAGACATCCATGCCAAAACCGATGGCCATGCGGGCCACGATGCGGGCGATGTAGCCAAATCCATAGAGCACCAGCTTCTTTCCGGCCAGTTCGGTACCGCTTTTGCCATTGAACTTTCCTCTGGCCATATAGATCATCATACCGATGGCGAGTTCAGCCACGGCATTGGAGTTTTGACCTGGGGTGTTCATCACCACTACGTTATGCGCGGTGGCAGCTTTGAGATCCACGTTGTCATACCCGGCTCCGGCACGCACAACAATCTTCAACTTAGGAGCGGCATTGAGCACAGCTTCATCCACGATGTCGCTGCGAATGATGACCGCTTCGGCATCCTTCACCGCTGCGTGAAAATCGCTGACATCCTTGTAGGATTCCAGAAAGCTGAAGTCATAATTGGCAGCTTCAAGCTCTGCTTTGATCTTTGCGGCTGCTTCGGCAGCAAAGGGTTTCTCTGTGGCAACGAGTACTTTTGGCATTATAGCCTCCATATATTTTTTTGTGTTTGTCAAACTCAATCCCCCAGTGAGATGCCCAGTCCACGGGCTGT
>JAJOKA010000137.1 GCA_021206555.1 Candidatus Cloacimonadota bacterium
GTAAATTTGCCAGTCCATTCGTGTTCATTTGTGGTCTTTCATTCGTGTTCATTTGTGGGAGATAAAAAATCCGCGTGATCCGCGTGCCATAATCGTACATCGTACATTGTAAATTGTAAATTCTAAATCGTTCCCAGCCGTTCCTGCTGATACTTATTACTCTGGATATTCTGCCACCATTCCTGATGTTCCAGATACCAAAGGATGGTCTTGCGGATACCGGTGCTAAAGCTTTCTTTGGGCAGCCAACCAAGATCGGCCTGGATCTTGCCGGCATCGATGGCATAGCGAAGATCGTGTCCGGGGCGATCCTGCACGTATGTGATCAGTTCTTTATAGGATGCAAGCTGATCCGAAGGCTGCATTTCGTCCAGCAGCTCACAGATGATATTGACGATATCGATATTCTTGATCTCATTGTGCCCACCGATGTTATAAGTCCCGCCCACTTTTCCGGATTTGATTACCAGAGTGATAGCCTCACAGTGATCGGTGACATAGAGCCAATCGCGCACATTGAGTCCCTTGCCATACACAGGTAAGGGCTTATGCGCCAGGCAATTGAGGATCATGAGCGGAATCAGCTTTTCCGGGAACTGATATGGTCCATAGTTGTTTGAGCAATTGCTGATGCTCACCGGCAAGCCAAAAGTGCGTTGCCAGGCTCGGACCAGATGATCCGATGCAGCTTTGGACGCGGAATAGGGCGAACTGGGATCATAAGGCGTAGATTCCAAAAACATGCCTTCCTCACCCAGAGAGCCATAGACCTCATCGGTGGAAACATGGTGAAAACGAAAAGCTTTTTTACCCGCGTCATCGAGCCCGCGATAATGCTCCAAAGCATTCTGCAAAAGCACTGCCGTACCCAGGACGTTGGTATTGACAAACTCCAGCGGACCATCAATCGAACGATCCACATGGGACTCCGCGGCAAAATTGACCACAGTATCAGGTTGATACTTCGCGAAAATGGCCTTGATGGCAGAGTTATCACAAATATCGGCATGCTCAAAGAAGTAGCGCTTGCCACCATATTCAGCCTCGATATCGCTGAGGCTTTCGAGGTTGCGGCATAGGTGAGTTTGTCCAGATTGATTGACCTTGCCGGAAAAGGCCGGATCGGATAATAAATGACGGATGTAGTTGCAGCCGATGAAGCCGGCAGCGCCTGTGACTAGTACAATGTTCATACGAGGTTCCTTTATTTATAGTGCTTAGTGCTTGGTTACTTGTTGGATTTCGATTTCAAGTAGCGAATGAATCCGCCAATCATTCTTTTTGTCAAAGCGGCTTGCGACATCAGATCGTTGAATGAGGTTTCATCGATATACTTGATATCCAAAGCTACATATAGAAGAGATTCAACCTCTGAGGCAGATCTGTAAGCGTAGTTTAGAAACTGGACAAATGAGTTTTCTGAGCCACTATCAAAGCCCTCAGCAATGTTTGACATTATCGACACAGCTGCTCGCTGGATCTGATCTCTGAAACCATAATCCCGTTTTACGATCTGGGTGTTGCACATGGCATACACATTTGCCACAAGCTTACGGGCATTCTTCCATGCTTCAATTTCGGTAAAACTATTGATTGTCATCTCACCACCTTTATCATCAGCAGACTCCAGCACCATGCACCAAGCACCAAGCACCAAGCACTCCAGCACCCCAAAACACAGCTTCGCCGCGTCGCTTATGCATCGCACGCGATTTTTTATCCCGCTGTTTATATGGCTGATTCCAGATTGAGCCAATGTAGAATGACTGTAAGCGCTGTCAATCAGATTTTTCTTTTTCCGCAAATCAGTGAAATCCGCCCGATCCGTTTAATCTGCGTTCTATACCTTATCTGCGCAAATCTGCGCTTTTTTATCTGCGTAAATCTGCGGGAAACCCTTCTTGCGCAAGGGGCAGCACATGTTCCCGATCATGCGCATTATCCACCACGGCGTAGAAGATGAAAAGCAGATTGTAAAGCAGCAGCAGAATCAGGATGGGCTTCAGTAGCTTTTGATACTGGGCTATGGCCAAACTGATCAGAGGAACAGCGAAAGGCAGGAATCCGATCTGATGACGATCGATGCTGGAGCCCCAAAGCAGGAAAAATGAAGACAGGTAGAAGATGAACAGGATAAGCTGGGGACGCTGCTCCTTGCGCTTAACTACCTGTGGCAAAGCGAATAAGGCCAGCAGCATGAGGGGTAAGCCAATTCTGAACTGACCGAAGAGCACACGCTGCGTGATAAAGCTCCAGGTACTGGTATTCTCCGCAATCCAGGCATCCTGCACAATGCGTCCGGTGATGATATTGAGCAGCATGTCATAACCCGTTATCAGATACAGCAGGATCGGGATCAGGATTACCGGAATGGCAACCAATAGCAGATACTTAAATGCTTGCAATCTATATCGGTAGAAATAGATAGCCAGCACCGGCAATGCGATCAGCAGTGCGGTAAACTTGGCATGGATAGCCAGAAAAGAGAGCAATCCCAACAACAGATGCTTCCACCAGGGTAGTTTATCTGATCCGGCAATATGCATTAACAGCATGGCAATCAGGGCTGAGACGATGCCCAAAGGCAAGTCATTACGCGGTGCTTGCGAAGCAAGCAGCAAGGCCGGCATCAGACCCATGGCGAGGGCTCCACTGAGCGCAAGCCACTGATCTTTGAGTAAGTTGCGTAACATGAGCCACATAACAAGCAGATAGAGCAGCAGCATGAACTTGGCAAAGACCTTGATCGATAGCAGAGAGTCCGAAACGCCATCCAGGTAGCCAGGATCACGAAGAAGGAAGGAGGATGATGCTGACGGCGATTATTCTCCAGTCTTTTATGAGATTGATCGAGCGCATTTAGCCTTTGCTCCAGGGGATAGAAGGGTAGCAGCTTTGCATATTGAACCAGTCCCTTTTGCCCCGCTTCACTGTGCAGGATTTTCACGCGCCGTTTGATGATGATAGCTTTTCAGAAATTGTGTAATGCCTTGTTCACGCAGCTCTTGCGCCGTTTCCACATCACCTTTGGCATCGATCCAGGCTTCGGCTACCGAGAAGTCGTAAGCAAAAAGGAGAGCGAGGTAGAGGATGAATACGATTAGCCACAGCTTTGGATTCGCGATGAAGCATGGGAAGTCAAAGTTCCCCTCAGATGGATCGGTTGAGTCCCATCGGGACGGCATTTC